>NZ_AVOF01000041.1:0-32919 GCF_000465935.2 Pseudomonas sp. EGD-AK9 | reverse complement strand
CGGGGCGATATTGAAGGGTGGCGGCGGGCCGGGCGGCGCGCTGACGATATCGGAGAGCACCGGGATGCTGTCCGGGTCGAGCGAATCGATCAGCAGCGGCGGCTCGAGGCTTTCGTCGCCCAGCAGTTCGCGGATCGACTCGAGGTCGTTGAGCAGTTGGGTCGGCTTGTGCGGGGGCTTGTCCATGGGGCGACGCGCTTTACAGTTCTACGCGCTTGGGATCATACCCGCGCTGGCGATAGGTACGGAAATTCTCGCGACAGGCGTCGAGTAGATCCGGCTGTTGGTTGACGATCTCGATGATCCGCGCGAAGCGTTCGACATGCGGCGACAGGCTGCTGCCGAGGTTGATCAGCACGCCCTGCTCGAAGCCCGGCGCCTCGTCCAGGCCCAGGGTCACCGGCGACTGCGGGGCGTCGTGGTGCAGGTCGTGGGGCACGAAGCGCTCGGCCTTGAATGCCCACAGCAACTGGTCCAGCGCCTCGCACTGCGCCGCGTCGCCGCCGCGGACGAACACCGGCAGGCCGGCGCTCCAGGCCTTCAGCGCCAGTTGGCAGGCGGCACGCAGGCGGCCTTCGGCGTCGCTGGAGGAGAGGACGTAGAACTCGATACGCATGAGGGGGCTCGGTGAACGCTATGGGTGGCTGGGGGGCTTGAGTCGCCAATGTGCTCGGCGGCCTTGGCTTCAGGCCGCCGGGCGGAGCGCTGCGCGCTCCTCGTCGGGCTTCGCTGCGCTCAGCGCCAGCCTACGCGCGATCCAGCAGGTACTGGGTCAGCAGTGGCACCGGACGGCCGGTGGCGCCCTTGTCCTTGCCACCGCTGATCCAGGCGGTGCCGGCGATATCCAGGTGCGCCCAGTGATAGTTCTTGGCGAAGCGCGAGAGGAAGCAGCCGGCGGTGATGGTGCCGGCCTTGGGCCCGCCGATATTGGCGATGTCGGCGAAGGGGCTGTCCAGCTGCTCCTGGTATTCGTCGTACAGCGGCAGCTGCCAGGCGCGGTCGTCGGCCTGCTCGCCGGCCTTGAGGATCTGCTTGATCAGCGCCTCGTTGTTGCCCATCAGGCCGGAGACGTTGCTGCCCAGGGCGACGATGCAGGCGCCGGTGAGGGTGGCGATGTCGATCACCGCCTGCGGCTTGAAGCGTTCGGCGTAGGTCAGGGTGTCGCACAGCACCAGGCGGCCTTCGGCGTCGGTGTTGAGGATCTCCACGGTCTGCCCGCTCATGCTGGTGACGATATCGCCGGGGCGAGTGGCGCGGCCGCTGGGCATGTTCTCGGCGCAGGCCAGCAGGCACACCAGGTTGATCGGCAGTTGCAGCTCGAGCACCGCCTTGAGGGTGCCGAACACGCTGGCGGCGCCGCACATGTCGTACTTCATCTCGTCCATGCCGGCCGCCGGCTTGATGCTGATGCCGCCGGTGTCGAAGGTGATGCCCTTGCCGACCAGGGCGAAGGGTTTGTCGTCCTTCTTGCCGCCCTGGTAGTGCATGACGATCATCCGCGGCGGCTGCTCGCTGCCCTGGGCCACGGCGAGGAAGGCGCCGGCGCCGAGCTCCTTGAGCTTCTTCTCGTCGAGGATGTCCACCTTGAGGTTCTTGTGCGCCTTGCCCAGGGCCTTGGCCTCTTCGGCCAGGTAGCTGGGGTGGCAGAGGTTCGGCGGCAGGTTGCCGAGGTTCTTGGTCAGGGCCATGCCGCTGGCGATGGCGCGGGCGTGCTGCGTGCCGCGCTCGACCGCGGCCAGTTCGGCCTTGTCGGCGATCAGGGTGATCTTCTTCAGCGCGCGGGCATCGGCCTTCTGGCTCTTGAACTGCTCGAACAGGTAGTCGCCGTCGGCCAGGGTTTCCACGATCAGGCGCGCCTTGCCGTAGGCGTCGCGGCCCTTGACCTTGAGCTCGCCGAGGGCCAGCACGGCGTCGCTGCCGCCGAGGCCCTTGAGCACGCCCTGCAGGCTTGCAACCAATTTGCGCAACTGACGGTCGGATAGATCGCCCTTGCCGCTGCCCACCAGCAGCACGCGCTCGGCCTTGAGCCCCGGCAGGCTGTGCAGCAGCAGGGTCTGGCCCGGCTTGCCGGCGATGTCGCCACGCTTGAGCACGGCGGAGAGGGCACCGCCGCTGGCCGCGTCGACGGCCTTGGCGGCTTCGCCCAGCTTGCGGCCTTCGCCGATGGCCAGCACCAGGGTGGCGGTCTTCAGGGTTTCCGGACGGGTGCTTTTGACGAGGAATTCCATATGAGCTGTCCCCAAGACAAAGAGTCGGGTTTGGCGGATAATGCCCGCTATTTTTTCGAGGGCCCGCCGCAAGGCGGGCCGGCAAAGGTGCGGCTAGTGTGAGCGTTCGCGCCCGAGCCTGACAACCCTGGAGCGTCCGGTTTGATCGTCTTCCGTTATCTGTCCCGCGAAGTGCTGGTAACCCTCAGTGCGGTGAGCGCCGTGCTGCTGGTGATCATCATGAGCGGCCGTTTCATCAAGTACCTGGCGCAGGCCGCGCAGGGGGCGCTGGACCCCGGCGTGCTGTTTCTGATCATGGGGTACCGGATTCCCGGCTTCCTCCAGCTGATCCTGCCGTTGGGCCTGTTCCTCGGTTTCCTCCTGGCCTATGGCCGCCTCTATCTCGACAGCGAAATGACCGTGCTCTCGGCCACCGGCGTCAGCCAGCAGCGGCTGACCGCCTACAGCATGGCGCCGGCGCTGATCGTCGCCCTGCTGGCCGGCTGGTTGAGCATGGGCCTGGCGCCGCAGGGGGTGGCCGAGGTGTCGCGCATTCTCAACGAACAGGATGCCCTGACCGAGCTGGACACCCTGGTGCCGGGGCGCTTCCAGTCGATGAAGGACGGCTCGCGGGTGACCTATTCGCAGGAGCTGTCGGCCGACCGCAGCGAGTTGCGCGGGGTGTTCATGTCGGAGAAGCGCTTCTCCGCCGACGGTCGATCCGAACGCGGCATCACCGTGCTGGTGGCCGAGAGCGGGCGCCAGGAAATCCAGGCCGACGGCAGTCGCTACCTGATCCTGGAGAACGGCTACCGCTACGACGGCGAGCCGGGCGAAGCCGATTACCGCGCCATCCAGTACGACACCTACGGCGTGCTGCTGCCCAAGCCGGAGGTGGCCATCGAGGCCAGCGAGCGCGAGGCGATGCCGACCCGCGAGCTGCTGGGCAGCGATGATCCGCGCCTGCAGGCCGAACTGCAGTGGCGCCTGTCGATTCCGCTGCTGGTGTTCGTGGTCACCCTGCTGGCGGTACCGCTGTCGAAGGTCAACCCGCGCCAGGGGCGCTTCCTCAAACTGTTGCCGGCAATCTTCCTGTATATGGCCTATCTGGGTCTGCTGATCGCCGCCCGCGGCGCGCTGGACAAGGGCAAGCTGCCGCCCGGGCTGGGGCTGTGGTGGGTGCATGGCATCTTCCTGGCGATCGGCGTGCTGCTGCTGTACTGGGAACAATTGAGCCTGTGGTGGGCCGGCCGCCGCGCTGCGGCAGTGGAGGTGGCCCATGGCTAAGCTGGATAGGTACATCGGCACCCAGGTGTTCCTGGCCATTCTCGCGGTGCTGGGCATCATCCTCGGCCTGGCCCTGCTGTTCGCCTTCATCGACGAGCTGGGCGACCTCAACAAGGGCGACTACGGCGTCGGCCAGGCGCTCTGGTACGTGCTGCTGACCGCGCCGCGGCGTGCCTACGAGATGCTGCCGATGGCGGCGCTGATCGGCTGCCTGATCGGCCTCGGCAGCCTGGCCAGCAACAGCGAACTGACCATCATGCGCGCCGCCGGGGTGTCCATCGGCCGCATCGTCTGGGCCGTGATGAAGCCCATGCTGGTGCTGATGCTGGCCGGCATTCTGGTCGGCGAGTACGTCGCACCGCTGACCGAGAACCAGGCCCAGGCCGACCGCGCCCTGGCCCAGGGCGGCGGCGCCGCGCAGAGCTCCAAGCGCGGTATGTGGCACCGCCAGGGGCAGGAGTACGTGCATATCAACGCCGTGCAACCCAATGGCCTGCTGCTCGGGGTGACCCGCTACCGCTTCGACGACGAACGGCGCATGCAGTCCGCCAGCTTCGCCCGGCGCGCCGAGCACCGCGGCGATCACTGGGTGTTGCGCAACGTGCAGACCACCCACTTCCGCGAAGGCGCCACCGAGGTGGTCAAGAGTCCCGAGGAGCGCTGGGACATCGAATTGAGCCCGCAACTGCTCAGCACCGTGGTGATGGAGCCCGAGTCGCTGTCGGTCAGCGGCCTGTGGCAGTACATCCACTACCTGGGCGAGCAGGGCCTGAACAACGCCCGCTACTGGCTGGCGTTCTGGAGCAAGGTGCTGCAGCCGCTGGTGACCGGCGCGCTGGTGTTGATGGCGATTTCCTTCATCTTCGGCCCGCTGCGCTCGGTGACCCTGGGGCAGCGGGTGTTCACCGGCGTGCTGGTGGGCTTCGTGTTCCGCATCGCCCAGGACCTGCTCGGGCCGTCCAGTCTGGTGTTCGGCTTCTCGCCGCTGCTGGCGGTGCTGGTGCCGGCGGGGATCTGCGCGCTGGCCGGGGTGTGGCTGCTGAGGCGTGCGGGCTGAGCTTCGCGTGTGCATGAAAAAGCCGGCTATCAGAGCCGGCTTTTTTCTGCCTGCGTCGCGCTACTTCTTGTGGATATTCTTCGGCAGTTGTACCACGTGGCTGTCGGAGTAAATGTCGTGCCAGGTGCGGCCCTGTTTGTCCCACAGCATCCAGAGAAAACCGAGGCCGGCGAACAGCCAGGAGCCGATGGCGACCACGAAGCGCAGCAGCGCCTGCCACAGGTCGATGGCGCTGCCGTCGGCGTTCTGGATGCGCAGGCCCCAGGCCTGCATGCCCAGGGTCTGGCCGTTGTGGGTCCAGAACTTGGCGAAGAAGGCGAACAGGCTGAGCAGCACCAGGCTGGCCAGGATCGGGTCGTTGTCCAGGGCGCCGGCTTCGGCCATGGCCAGCAGGGCCTCGCTGCCGTGGATCAGGCGCAGGATCCCCTGCTGATAGATCAGGGTGACCACCATGATCAGCGCGACGCAGAGCAGGAAGTCGTAGCAGATCGCCGCCAGGCGACGGATCAAGCCGGCAGTGGGGAAGTCCCCCTGCGGGCGCAGCTGGTGTCTCGGCATGATGGGCTCGCTGTGACGATAGGGCGCGCCATTCTAACCGCGACTTTTCCACAGGCATAAAAAAACCCCCGATGCAGCATCAGGGGTTCTTCAAAGCAGCGGCGATCAGCCCAGGATCTGAACCTGGTCGGCCTGCATGCCTTTTTGACCTTGCACAGCGACGAAGCTGACTTTCTGACCTTCTTTCAGGCTCTTGAAACCATTGCCTTCGATCGCGCGGAAGTGCACGAACAGATCCGGACCGCTCTCGGGAGTGATAAAACCAAAACCTTTCTCGTCGTTAAACCACTTGACGGTACCGTTCTGACGATTCGACATGTCTTTTTCCTTGAAACTAGAGTTGATGACAGCCTCTAACTATAGAGGGCTGAGACTGGTTGCAAGGAGTAATAGAAGTCGAGCGGGATGTAGCGGATCTTGATGATCTACTGCACCAGGTCACGATTCACAGCGACCCATGCAAACAGTGCAATCACTCTACGCTAACTTTTGCGCAATTGCCAACCCCCGCCGGCGCGGCTGTTGGCCAGGTTTTACGGGGCTCGCCGAGGGGCAGGGAAAGTGCAGTTGCAGCACTTGTGCGGCACGGCGCGAAGTCCCTGGCGCGGGCATGAAAAAGCCCGCAAGACCAAGGTCTTGCGGGCTCTAAGCTGGTGCCCCGGGGGGGCCTCTAACTGCGGTGGCAGTTGGCGCCAGTTTCTGCCAGTTCCGTACAAGCCCCGTATTAGAGGGCTTTCGCCGTTTGTCGCGCCCGCAGTTCGGGGCGGTTTTCGGCAGTTCCGTGTTAGTGTTTACGCCAAAATTACGCCAAACAGGGGGCGGGCGTGGCGTCGTATCGGAAGCGTAGCGGGGGCTGGCGGGCTGAGATCGTTAAGCGGGGTGTGCGGGAGTCTCAGACCTTCCCGACCAAGGCTCAGGCGGTGGCCTGGGCGACCCAGCGCGAGGCGGAGATTCTGGCCGCTGTACCTGGCCATGCAGCCGCCAGCAATTCCACTCTGGCAGATGCCATCGGGCGGTACAAGGCCGAGGTGACGCCGACCAAGGCTGGCCAGCGCTGGGAGGAAGTGCGCCTCGACAAGCTGCTCAAGGAGCTGGAGTTCGTCGGCGCGCGCCTGGGGGATGTGACGGCTGACCAGATCGCCGAGTGGCGCGACTCCCGGCTGAAGCTGGTGGAAGGCCCGAGCGTCCGACGCGAGATGACGCTGCTGTCTAGCGTGTTCGAGCAGGCGCGCACCGAGTGGAAGTGGTGCAGCAACAACCCTGTGCGAGAGGTGAAGCGCCCCATCAACAATCGACCTCGCGACCGGCGCATCAGTGCTGATGAAGAGAAAGCGTTGCTCAATGGCCTGGGCTATGTCGAGGGCGAGCCGCCTGTCACCAAGATGCAGGAGGTCGCCTACACCTTCCTGATCGCGCTCGAAACGGCGATGCGCCAGGGTGAGATCCTGAGTCTGACCAAGCCAGCTACCCGGCTTGCTGATCGCTATGTGCGCCTGGCCAAGACCAAGAACGGTGATGCGCGCAACGTGCCGCTATCCAAGCGTGCGGTGGAGCTGCTGCAGGTACTGCTCGATGCGGCGAAGGGGCGGGACAATCTGTTCACGGTCAACTCGGCCAATGCCGACGTGCTATTCAGGCGTGTGCGGGATCGGTTGGAGATCGCTGACCTGCGCTTCCACGATACCCGGCATGAGGCCACCACCAGGTTGGCCAGGAAACTCGATGTGCTGGATCTGGCCCGGATGACCGGGCACCGTGATCCGCGTTCGTTGATGGTGTACTACAACGCCACGGCCACCGAGGTGGCCGGGCGCTTGGATTGATCAGGCGGCTTTGCGGCCGGACCTGCCGGTAGGGAGTTTCGAGGCGTTCTTTCTGGCCCAGCTGCGCACGTCTACGGCGAACCACCGTTTAGCCGCGCGCGGGCCGGTGTCGCATGGCTGCAGCGGCGAAGGGAAGTCTGGCCGGGTGACGACGCGGCGCTCTGTGGTGTCGGTGGCCAGCTTGAGATAGTCGGCGATGTCTTCGGCTGTCCACAGTTCGTCCTCTGCCGGCACCTGCGGCCGCTTTAGCTGGGCGACCAGATCCTGCAGGGCAGCGAGCAGGCCGTCCTGATCCTCGGGCAGTTGGTTGATGGGGTCGGTCATGCTGCACCCCGCTGGACATGGTGGCAGGGTGCCGGCAATCTCCCGTCGATAACTGGTGCCTGGAGGCTTGCATGCTCAACAAGGAGTTTCACATACGGTTCACGGTCGCTGGTATTGCGCGATTCCTCTTCAGCCCTTGCTTCGTTGTGCCTGCCGTAGTGCTGGTGTTGGTGGTGCCATGGGATGGCGAGCATGTTCCGGCTTGGGTGCAGGCGATAGGGTCCGTCTTGGGTATCGGTGCCGCGGTCTGGGTCGCAAATCGTCAGCGAACTGATCTGCAGCGTGACAAGCTCAAGCAGGACGATGTAGTGCATGGCCTGGTCTGGCTTGTGGCTGATCGAGTTACGGTTGCCGGGCAGACTCTTTCCCGCCTCGTAGATGAGATGGACGAGCGAATGCCGGCCATCGAGCCTGTTGAGTACTGGCTTGGATACCTTGAGAGAGAGCTGGGCTACCTCCGAGGGGTCGATTTCCTGCGCTTGCCTGACCCCCATCTGGTTCATGCACTGCTGAAGCTTATGTCCAGCATTGAAGCAGGTGTTTCCGACATGCGGGCGGCCGCTACTCCAGCATTCGATCTGCGAAAATTCAGGAAACGTGCGGCTTTCACTGCTAGTGCGTTTCTTGCCATCGAAAGTGAAATGGCTAGGAAGTGGGAATCGCTTAGGGCTGATTCTTGACGGAGTTATGTGCCCATACCCCTCAACAAGCTGCGCGTGCGGGCGGTCTTGAGAGCGGAGCGATGGGCTCAACTCGCGGGCGCGGCGCACGCCTGTCGTGGGGTGTGCAGCTGCTGCGCAGCTGGCGGGCAGGGGATGGGATGATGTCGCGCCTTCGGCGCGGCGGTTTATAACGCCCCCGCGCGAGACCTGCAGGCGGCCGGCCGGCGCCGTGCACAGCAGGTTCAGCGGGTGACGGCCGCCGCCGTGCTGTCGCACGGCAGTGGCTGCGGTGGCGGCTGGGGCTTGGGTCATTGGTCGCCCCCTTTCTGCGCCTGGCTCATGAGCCCAACGGGCGAGCCGGGGTGTTGGCGGTCGATGCGCTCGATCTCGGCCAGGATCAGGGCGCCGGCCTTGACCAGCTCACGGCGCCGGCCATTTTCGCTGCCATCCCAGTGCTTTACCGTCCACCCTTCGGGAAGGATCGCCTCTTCCAGCGTGTCGCCGTATCCGGTTGACTCGGCAGACCACTGCCGAGCGGCCGGCGGCATCGCGTAGTAGCAGGCAAGGGCGGCAATTTCGTCGCAGCAGTGCTCGTCATCATGCTCAGGCGTCCAGCCCTCGGCGGTGATCTGCCGCTGGCGTTCAGCGAGGACATCACGCGCGGCGGCGCTCTGTTCATCCAGCATCGGCAGCCAGCCCAGGGGCGTGCCCTGTCCATCGGTGAACTCGTCGTGTGTCCAGTTCCAGCCTACGAACTGCCAGCGATCCACCTGGTCGTTCTGGAAGTTGTTCTGGCCGATGGTGGCGAAGGGTTCGTCGCCATCATCAATAGCGTTCTCTTCGAAGCTCACCAGTAGGCGGACAAGTCGGCCGTCCTTTGGCGCTGATTCCATGGGCAGCCATGGCGCCGGCAATGGTTGGTTGCTCATGCTGCAGCCCTCGCGCGGTGGGTGGTGGCCAGCAGTTCCATCAGGCGGTTGAAGTAGGCCTGTGCCGCCTCGGCCTGGGTCATGGGCTTGATGCGGAACTGCGCGGGGTGGGTGCCGATCAGGCACGGCCAGGCGTCGGCGTGCGCCGGCATCAGGTCGCGCTTTTCGGTGGCCAGGGCGATCAGGTCGGCGTCGTGGACGCAGGGCGGCAGCACCGGCTCGATGTCGAAGCGGTGGCAGATGGCGTGCCAGACGCGCATTTCGATCTGGCGGTATTCGGGCAGGGCCTGCTTCAGCGGGCTGACCAGATCGCCCACATAAGCCTCGGTGGCGTCGTGCAGCAGGGCTTCCAGCTGGTACTGCACCGGCACCAGCTCGGCGACGACGAGGCAGTGCTGGGCGACGCTGTAGAAGGACTTCACGTGGCCGTTGAAGCGGCACTGCATGCTGAGCGCGTGGGCGATGTCGGTCGGGTCGACCATGTGGGCGGCCGGTTCGAGCAGGTCGAAGCGCTTGGCGCTGCGGGTGATGATCCAGCTCATGCTGCGGCCTCCTGTGCGACGGCGGCCTGCAGGAGTTCGCCGTGGTTGCGGTCGAGTTCGTCGCTGTCGGCTTTGGCCTTGCGCAGCAGGGTGCGCAGGTCGTCGATGATCGGGTGATCCTCTGCGAATGCCTGGAAGCGCAGCTCGGCGGTTTCGAGGTCGAAATGCAGGGTGGCGTTCTCGTCCAGCCAGTCGATCAGCTCGCTGTCGGGGTGGGGCTGGGTGTTGGCCTGGGCCTTCCTGATGCGCTCGGCCATGTCCAGCACTTGGGCCTGCAGGTGGCGGCTGAAGCGGGCGTGATCGTGCGCGTTGAGGCCGGCAAAGGTGTCGCCGGCTAGCTCCAGCTTGTTGGCGACGGCGAGCAGGACGGCGTGGTCTTCGTCGCTGAGTGGCGCTGCAGCGGCCAGGCGGTTGAGCAGGCCGCGCTCGACCTTGCCGTGATCCTCGGCCTCGGCCTTGATGTTGGCGCGCAGGGTCATTGCCTCGCGGGAGCGGGCGGCGAGCAGGTCGCGATGCTCGGCCAGCGCCTCGCGGAGCGGGTGCACGATGGATTTGCAGTGCTTGGCGGCGGTCTCTCGGCCTTGCTCGTAGCCAGCGGCTTTGCCGGTGCGCAGGCCGATGCAGTAGAAGATGATGCCGGCGACAGCGGCGCAGCTGAGGGCGGCGAAGATGCCGTAGATCTGCGGGGTGGTGAAGGTGGTGAGTTCCATGGTGGTGCTCCTCGTGTTGGCCGGTCGCTGGTGGTGGCAGCGGGTGCGGCTGTCAGGTGGTTTTGGTGGATCAGTCGTCGTCGGGGTCGGGTGGATCTGCCAGGCCGGCCATCAGCTTGGCGGCGTAGGCGCTGTGGCCTTCCTCGCGCAGGTCGTCATAGCGGCGCCAGTCTTCGCAAAGGTGTAGGTGTCCCTGGCAGAGCCCGATTTCTTTGTGGTCGAACTCGCCGAGTTCGGCGCGGCACTCGCGGCAATATCGGTACATGTCAGCCGGCCTTCGCTTGCTTATGGGCAGCCAGCAGGCTGGCGTAGGTCTTGAAGCCGTGGTTTTGGGCGATGGCGTGCAGTGCCTGCATGTGGGTGAGTTCGGTAGCCTTGCTGAGTTTCTTGGCCTGCTTCTTGGTGCGGTCGATGCTGGGTAGGGGGTTGGTTTGCATGGCTCAGTCCTCTTGCTCTTTGCCCAGCACCTTGGCCAGGGCGTCGTCAGCTTGGCCGGCGCGTTGGTCGATGTGGGCGGCCAGGTGGTGGATCTCGATGTAACGCAGTGCCTTGGTGCTCTCCTGCAGGGTGGTGACCGGCAGGGGAATGGCTGCGGTGCCGACCTGGCGGCCGAAGCGGTCTTCGTTGAGGTTGCGGAACAGCTCGGTGCGCACGGCTTCCAGCGGGATCAGGACGGTGCCGAACATGCGGAAGAGCATGTCCAGCGTGGTCGGCCTGGGGGCTGGCAGCAGGCGCAGGGGCTGCTGTTGGTCGTTGGTCGGGCTCATGCGCGGCGGGCCTCACGCGGCAGCAGGCGCAGCGGGTTCTTGTTGGGGTGGCGCGCCTTGGGCTTGGCCGGCCCGAGGTTGATGCCGAACGCGGCGATGGCCTGGTTGAGCTGGCTAAGTACGCCCTGGGCGGTGGAGCCGAACCCGGTGAAGCGGATCTCGTCGGCCTTGCCGATGGCTTCGATGGAGGCGAACAGCTCGATGCCGCTCAGGTTCGGGCCGAGGCGCAAGGCGGTGCGGTGGGTGAAGCCGTCGCCCAGGCCCTCGGTGAGACGCGCCACGGCGCCTTCGAGCTGCATGTGCTGCAGCTGCAGGTCGGTGGCTTGGCCGAGGCGCAGGCCGGCGGCGCTGGCCGCCAGGTGCAGGGCGCTGCTGATGACTTCGCTGTTGCGCTCGGTTTCGGGCATGCGCAGCAGCTCGATCAGGGTGTCGTCCAGTAGCTTGATGTCTTTCATTGTTTGCTCCGGGCTGGGTGTTCCCAGGCGATGCGGCCCATGGTGCGAACGAGTTCGCGCAGGTGTTCGGGCACGTGGTTGGCAATGGCTGCTTTGCGCTCGTCCTTGGTGGGCAGCTTGGAAATGACGGCCACCCACTGGCGGGCAGAGGTCGGGGTGATCTGCTGCCCGTCCGGGGTGGTGTAGAGCAGGTCAGGCGACATCGCGCGGGTCCTGCTGCGGCTCCGGCATCGGGCGCTCGATGCCGAGCTTCTCTGCCAGCCACGGAATGCCGGCATCGGTGACGCGGGTGGTGCGGGGGTACTGCCAGCCGGCATCGGGGTGGATGTAGCGGTTCTCGCGGGTGACCAGGTAGGCCTTGGTCATCTCCGGGTTGGCCGGCAGGTTGTGGCGGTCGAGGATGCCGGCCGCGCGCATGCGCTTCATCAGGTCGCGGTGGCCCAGGCCGAGGCGCTGGGCGGTGTACTTGAGGGAGTTGGACATGCTGGCCTCCTCACGCCGCAGCCGCGCGTTGCGGCGTGGCGATGATGTGCAGGTGCTCGATGCTGATCAGCAGGCGCTTGAGGCATTCGCGCTGATCGCCGCGCAGGGTGAAACACTTGGTACGCGGGCGAGCGGTGCCAATGCTGGCGATGACGGTCACGCCTTCGGCCGGGCGGGTGCGGTGCACGGCCACGTTGATGGGGTGCTCGTGCCCGGTGTCGAGGCTGGCGAAGCCGCCGTGGCGCACCATGTGCTTAAGCCGGCCCAGCTGGGTTTCGTTCAGCAGGGCGTCCGGCTCTGGCAGCAGGGGCTGGCGGGTAACGCGGGGCGGTGCCAGCTCGCCGCCGTCTACGCGGCCGTTGGCGATTGCGTCGATGAAGTCCGCGACCTGCAGGTGCTTCTCGGGGTGGGCGGTTTGCACGTCGAGGCTGTGCGCCTGGTCGCCAATCTCGATGCGCACGGCGGTGTTGGGCTGGCCGCGCTCGATGCGCACGCGGGCTAGCAGCTGGTGGCCGTAGGCAGAGCGCAGGGTGTGGGTGAAGGTGCCGGATAGGTTGAGCTGGGCAGCGAGGCGCTGCAGGCCGTCTTCGGGGAGGGTGAAGTTCATGCTGCGGCCTCCTGTACGGGGCCGGCCGGAGCCTTGTAGGTGTAGGGGCCTTGCTGGCACTCCATCCGCCGGCAGTACGTAGCGTTGATGGTCAGCTCGCTTACGCGGTCATACTCGTCGCTGCTGATTGCGCCGAGGATGAAGGCGGCATAGATCATGCCGTGGGCTTTATCGCCGTGGGTGTCGATGGCCAGGGGGTGGCTGGCTTGGCGAGCCCACGTGATCTCGCGCAGCAGGCCCTTCCGCCAGACGCTGAGCTTCTGGGCGGGGGTAGATTGGAGTGCCATTAAGCAGCCCTCCCGCCGTCGTTCGGATCGAAGGGGGCCGGCGCGGTGCGGGGCTTGGGTTTTACGCGGGTGAACTGGCAGCCGGCTGCCTGGGTGGCGCGGCGCAGTTCGAAGATGCGCTCAGTCGGGCACGACGGGAGCGCGTGAACAGATGCAGACATGGTTTACCTCGGCTCTGTGGTGGAGAGACGAGGCAAAATCTACAAGTGATCTTGTAATGAGGTCAACAGTTTTGTTTGTAGTCTTCGGCAGCTGAGATTGTTAAAGCTGTTGTACCTTCCACATTCCGCGGCCGCAGATGTGCCATTCTTCTGTTAGGTGGATGTACTTGGGTTTCCAGTCCGGGTTGATGGCTTCCAGATACCATTGGCCGTCTTCATAGCGCAGTCGCTTGAAGGTGACGGCATTCTGGCTGGCAACCTTGGCAACCACAAAGTCGCCAGACTTGGCCTCGCGGTCGGGATCGACCACTACTTTGTCGCCGTCGCTGAAGCTGACGGGGCCTGCGGGGTTGTACATGCTGATGCCTTCGATCTTCAGGACGAAGGCGTGAGGACCGACGGGGCCTGGCGCTTCGATCCACTCGTCAGCATCCCCTGGTTGAAACTCGTCGATTGCCTCGCACCATACTCCGGCCGCTACTGATCCAATCACTGGCAATTTCCTTCCTGCTTCCCCGACTACTGTCGCCTGGTCGCCATATGGGATGGCTGCTTCCCGCACCACGATCTGGGCAGGGTTCACTGGGGATACCGCTTCTAGGGGTATCCCGAGCACGCGGGCTATCTGAGGTAAGTATTTGGAGTGCTTGGTCTTCCCTGACTCGATGGCGGCGTAGGACTGCTGCTTGAAGGTTTCTCCGCCCAGGAGGGCGCGCACGCCCTCGGCGACGTCCTTCTGGGACATCTTGAGTTCTTGTCGACGGGTGCGGAGCAAGTCCGCTAGGGCCTGCTGTCTTTCGATAGGTGTGGGCATGGCGTCGAAGCTACAAATCTCTTTGTAAGGTGGCAAACAAAATTCCCTGTTGCCATACAACAGTTTTATTTGTAGATTGGCCCCGAGCTTCACTAGAGGTCCCCTCCATGCCTAACGATGTATCGATGCAAGAAGCGTTCGAACAGGCCGTCGTCAATGCTGGCGGCCAATCGGAGCTGTCTCGCCGCCTCTCTGAGCGCGGCACTCAGTTTTCCCAGCAGCTGATCTGGCATCACCTGCGCGTCAAGAAGCGTTGCCCCGCTGAGATCGTCCTGGCGGTTGAGGGCATCAGCGGCATCAGCCGGCATTTGCTGCGGCCTGATGTGTTTGGTGCCGAAGAGGCGCCCGGCGGTGCTCGGGCCGCCTAGAAAAAAGGCGCCCGAAGGCGCCTCGTTTCCCGGCCACCGTTGAAGCGGTGGCCGCCAGAGCCCGAGGGCTCCGTGTTGCCTGCCTCTCCACCACAGATCAGCAGGCTTGCTGTGACCACCTGACTAAGGGGAGCCACGGCGTGACTATAGCAACGCGTCATGCCGTGGTCACTGGCAGCTTGCTGCGGCGGCTGCCACCTCCCTGGCGCGCACCACCACTGCGCGCCGCACCCGGGCCGGGATGCCTGGGGTTGTTCGCTCGCTGCCACCACCAGCGGGCGGGCTGTAAGGGCAGGGCCTGTGCGGAGCATGGGCCTTGCTCGGGGTGCGGTCGGTTCGCCGGCTGCATGCGACCACCTGACTAAGGGAGCCCGTGCCTTCGGGCCTGGCTCCGGGAGTTTTGCCCTATGAACCGAGCCCGGCTCAGTTCCACCGAGCGTGCCAGCCGCACGCTGCTGACCCTGCCGCAGGCGCTTTACCACGCCGTGCATCAGTACCCCGGCGGTGCCACCGCCATTGCCGCCGTCGACGGCGCCATCAGCCCTTCCACCCTGAACCACAAGCTGAGCCTGACCGGCACGAACCCGAAGCATCGGGTGAACGTCGATGAGCTGCAGCTGATCCTCGACCTGACCCGCGATGCGCGCATTGTCGATGCGATCCTGCAGCCGATCGGCTGGGTGGGCATCGACGTTTCCGAGCTGAGCGAGACGGACACGCCGCAGTCGCTGCTCGTTGGCATCACGGGCTTGCTGCGCAGCGAGAACGACCTGAGCGAGCAGCTGGCCAAGGCGCTGGCGGATGACCACCTGGACGACGACGAGCTGGCCCAGTTCGAGCTGCTGGCGGTGCGCATGCTGCAAGCGGTGTTCAAGTTGCGCGCCGTGGTGCGCCTCAAGCATGAGGAGGGGCGCGACCATGGCTGATCTGGCTGATATTGCTAATGACCGGATGCAGATCGAACTGGATCGCCAACTTGCCGCGCGCGAGCTTGCCCGGCAATGCCCTGTCGCCGAGGAATGCGAGGAATGCGGCGTCACCATCCCGTTCGAGCGCGTGCAGGCGCTGGCCAAGCTGCCTTGCCTGCGTTGCGTTGACTGCCAGGCGTATCTGGAGAGCAAAGGGGGTGGGCGATGAGTCGCTATGTTCGCTGCAACTGTCCGGCGGGTCTGGCTGGAGCTGGAGAGCTTCACGCTCCAGATTGCCCTGGGTTCGTTCGGAACTCGGCCCAGTGGATCTACATCACGCGGGCGGGCGAGAGCGTTATGGGTATCGCCAATCGCGAGCTGAATAACAGCCACCGCTGGGAGGAAATTGCCAGCCTGAACGCTGACCGGTTCCCGGGCATGAGGCACTTCGACTATTACCCCGTCGGCACCGAGTTGCGCATGCCTTCGCGAGGTGATGCATGACAGACCGTCACGAACTACTCGACGACGTGCTGGCCCAGCTGCAGGACGCGGGGCTAGATCCTGACCTGCCGCTGATGCTGGACGTGCGCACGCGCTGCCGGGCTGCGGGCGACAAGGGCAAGACGAAAACCGGCTTCTATGTGATCTATGAGCACTCGAACGCGGGGCGCACCTATTACGCGGGTGCGTTCGGCTCGTGGCGCGAGGGCGAGAAGGGTGACTTCCACAAGCTGAAGCCTGTGGGCGGGCGCATGAGCGAGGAGGACCGCAAGGTCATCAAGGCCCGCATCGAGGCGGCGAAGGCGAAAGAGGAGGCCAAGCGCGCAGCACGCGCAGCGGGTGCTCGGCGCCGGGCTGCGCGTATGTGGGAGTCCCTGCCGGAGCGCGGGCGCTGCGGGTATCTGGAGCGCAAGGCGGTGCCGGCTGTTGGGCTGAAGTTCGGCCGCAAGCCGGATACCGCGCTGGTGCCGATGATCAACGTGCATGACAAGGTTGTGGGCCTGCAGGTGCTGTTCGGCACGCCGGATGCGGACGGGCTGAGCAAGCGCTTTTGGCCGGCCGGTGTTGACCCGGTTGGGGCTTTCCATCTGCTGGGGCCGCACCCGGAGCCGGGCGAGCCGGTGTTGATCTGCGAGGGGTATGCGACAGCGGCCTCTGTGCACCTGGCCACCGGGCTGTGCGCCTGCGCAGCCTTCACTGCTGGCAATCTGATGCCGGTAGCCGAGGCGTTGCGCGAGCGCTTCCCCGGCCGGCAGTTCCTGTTCTGCGCGGATGACGATTGGAAGACGAAGACGGTCAAGGGTGAGCCGTGGAACCCTGGCATCGAGAAGGCCGAGCACGCGGCGCATGTGGTCGGCGGGCGGGTGGTGTTCCCGGTGTTCAGCGGGGAGCGTGACGACAAGTGGACCGACTTCAACGACCTGCAGCTGGCCGAGGGGTTGGACGCGGTGCGGCGCCAGGTGCTGGCGGCCGTGCGCCCGCCCGCCGATGCTGAGTGGAAGGCGGCGCTGCACCGTAACGGGAAGGGTGCGCTGCTGTCGGTGGTGGCCAACGTGGTGCTGATTCTAGAGAACGACGAGCGCTGGAAGGGTGTGATCGGCGAGGATCTGTTCGCCGGCCGGACGGTGAAGCGTCGGGCGACGCCCTATGGTGGCCGTGCCGGCGAGTGGTCGGACCTCGACGATACGCGCACGGCGATCTGGCTGGCCGAGCAGTACGGGCTGCAGGTGAAGTCGCTGGCGGTGCTGGAGGCGGTGGCGGTGGTTGCCAATCAGAACCCGTTCCACCCGGTGCGCGATTACCTGCAGGGCTTGAAGTGGGACGGCACGCCGCGCCTGCGGACGTGGGTTAAGGACTACCTGGGCGGCGTTGCGCTGGCGGGGAATGAGGACTATCCGGGCATCATGGGGATGCGCTATCTGGTGTCGGCCGTGGCTCGGGTGATGGTGCCGGGGGCGAAGGCTGACTGTGTGATCATCCTCGAAGGTGAGCAGGGGCTGAACAAGTCGTCGGCGCTGCGGGTGCTGGGTGGTGAGTGGTTCATGGATACGCCGATACCGCTGGGGGAGAAGGAGGCTTATCAGGCTATCCAGGGCATGTGGATCATCGAGCTGGCCGAGCTGGATGCATTCAACAAGGTGGAGAGCACGAAGGCGAAGTCGTTCTTCGGGGCCGAGGTGGACATTTTCCGGCCGAGCTATGGGCGGCGAAACATCCGGTTGCCGCGTCAGTGCGTGTTCGCCGGCTCGACGAACCAAGACGAGTATCTGCGCGACCCGACCGGGAACCGTCGTTACTGGCCGGTGCTGTGCATGAAGGTGAACCTGGCCGGCCTGCGCGAGGTGCGCGACCAGCTGTGGGCCGAGGCGCTGCACCTGTATGAGGCGGGCGAGCCGTGGTGGCCACAAGATGACGAGAAGGCGATGTTCGAGCAGGAGCAAGACGTGCGCTTTCAGGGTGACGCCTGGGAGCCGAGGATTGTGGATTACCTGCAGAACAATCCCTGCGAGGCGATTGGCGGCGATGTGCTGCTGGAGAAGGCGCTGCTGCTCGACCCTGGCCATTGGGGGCGGCCGGAGCAGACGCGGCTCGGGCAGATCATGCATCGGCTCAAGTGGCGGCGAAAGCGCATGGCGCCCGAGGGGCGCGGCGGGGTGCGGCCGTACAAGTACGAGCGGCCGGAGAGCTGGAAGACTCCGGGCCAGATGCCGCTTGAGCAGCGGGAGTCGTTCGTATGATCCGGTATATCGATGAGGCGCTGCAGCTGTGGGCGGCCGAGCTGCACCCCCCGCATGGGGTGGAGCGGATCGGGCCGGGTGCCGGTGGGTGTTCGCTGGCGGCTCTGATAGACTCGCGCGGCGTGCTGATCCGTAGTACGCGTGGCAGCCGTGTGCTGCTGGAACAGGCAGCCGAGATCGAGCTGCTGGTGAACCGGCATCTGCCGGATAAGGAACGCCAGGTGGTGATCGAGCACTACACCAACTACGACAGCCGCGATGCTCAGAAGTGGGCCGCGTGCGGCTGTAGTCGACCCCAGTATTACCGACGATTGCAGCAGGCACATGAGAGCCTGGAGCGTGAGTTGATCAACCGGAAGCGCGCCGCATGAGGCGCGCTTTTCGTTTGTGCCCCACCTGGCCTACCGCGTTTGGCAGGTGGGCCCCGCTTGAGGCCGCGTATTTGCTGGGCGTGTCCTACCTCCCCACCTTCGCCCCGTGCACGTATGTGCAGGCACGACGCGTGTATACACGCGCACGCGTGCTCGCGCGCTCACACAATCTATTAATTCCTTTGGAAAGGTGGGGAGGTGGGGAGCAGTCAGTGGGGATGCGGGGTGTAGCGTTGTCTCACCTTGTAATGCGGTGGGGTATGTGGGGTTGCGCCTGCGGCGCGGTAGCCGAGGTTCGTTATATTGCCGGCGCATTGCGGGCGCTTTGTCGGCGCATTGCTGGTGCATTGCTGGGGTGGCAGTGTTCGGCCCTTGCTGCCATGAGAATCGAGGGGTATAAATCAGCCATCTTCGAAGAAGTCCGCTAAGGCGGGCTGACCGCAAACCCGGCCACCGCGCCGGGTTTTGTGTTTATGGCGCCCCGTGGTTGCGGCGCCTTGCCCATGGACGGGCTGCCCATTCGAGCCTCGGCAGTTGCCGGGGCTTTTTTGTTTCCGCCATCTGGAGAACGGCGCGATGGATAAAGATCCAGGCCTGTGGGCCGAGTTCCTCGCCTGGTTGCTTGAACCATCCCCGACCGTACAGGGGTTCGTTATGGCTCTGGTGATTGCGTGCTTGCGTGTGATCTATGACCGCAAGGAGAAGGCGTGGCAGCGCATCGCGCTGGAGGCTGGGCTTTGCGGCCTGCTGACGGTGGCGGGCACTTCGATGGCTGCGTTGGCGATTGCGTTCTGGTGGCCTGACTTCCAGGCGCCGCTGGCTCAGATCGCGGTGGGCATCGGCGGCACCATCGGATTCTTCGGTGTCGAGGCGGTGCGTCGGCTGGCTATCAGGCTGCTGCGTATCCAGTTGAATGACGTGGGTGCGCCGCGTGAGTAAAACCAAGCCGCTCACCGCGGCCGCCAAAGGGTACGGCTACCGCTGGCAGCAGGCCCGAGCGGATCACTTGCGGCGCAACCCGCTCTGTGTGTTCTGTCGTGACAAGGGCCGCGCTGTGGCCGCCAGCGTGGTCGACCATATCAAGGCGCCGCGCCTGGGTGACGCCAAGTTGAGCGGCGACGCGGAGCGCATCGCCGAGGCCTGGCGCCTGTTCTGGGATCGTGCCAACTGGCAGTCGCTGTGCAAGCCGTGCCACGACTCGACCAAGCAGCGGATGGAGAAGGGCGGCCGGCTCGGCTGCTCTGACTCGGGCCTGCCGCTCGATCCGCGCCACCACTGGAACCGCCCGGCCCAGGCTGCCAAGCCAGGGGTAGGGGGGGGGTAAAAACTTTTCGCCGCCCGAACCTAGAACGACGTCTGGAACCTCGTGTGCAACGCCGGGAAAAATGGGGGGGGTGGGGGCTTCAGACTTTGGAGGGTTGATCGATGGCCGGGAATGCCAATTCAGGCCGCCCGCCGTTGCCGGCTACCGTGCATCAGCTGCGCGGTGACCCCAGCAAGAAGGGCATGGCCGCGCTACAAGCAGCTGCGCAGGCACCCGCTGTGCCGGTACAGGCCCCGCCTAAACCCGACTTCCTGAGCCCCGAAGGCGCCCAGGAATGGGACCGTGTGACCGAGGCACTGCTTGCGCTGGGCTGGGTCAGTGAGCTGGACATGATGGCGCTGGCCTCGTACTGCGAGGCGGTGGGCGACTGGGTGCGGTTCCGCCGCAAGATCGCCGACCTGAACGCCGAGCTGGAGGGCAAGGGCGACGTGCAGACGTACAAGACTGGCGCCCAGCAGATCAGCATCTGGCGGCAGCTCGCCAACGACGCCGAGCGCCGCGCGAACCAAGCGGGGGCGCTGTTCGGCTTTTCCCCGGTTGCGCGCCGCGCCATGAAGGCGCTGGTGCCTCAAGGCGAGTTGTTCCCCAATGCACCAAGAGACGCTGCTGACCAATACTTCAGCTGATTGCCGCGTGCGGGCGTTCGCCATCGCCGTGCTGGCTCACCAGATCGTGGCCGGGCCGGATGTTCGCAACGCCTGCCAGCGTCACCTGAACGATCTGGAGCGCGGCGGCGAGCGGGGCCTGGTGTGGGATCAGGCTGCAGCCGACCGCGCCATCGGCTTCTTCGAGGACGTGTTGTGCCTCAACGGCGGCGACTATGAGGGCTCGCCCTTCCAACTCGCGCCCTGGCAAGCGTTCGTCGTTGGCAGCCTGTTCGGCTGGTACGTTGACGATGGCGTGCGCCGCTTCCGCCTGGCCTACATGGAGACGGGCAAGGGGTCGGGTAAATCGCCGTTGCTCGCGGGTATCGGGCTGTATGGCCTAGTGGCCGATGGCGAGCAGCGCGCCGAGATCTACGCCGCCGCGACCAAGAAAGATCAGGCCATGATCATGTTCCGCGACGCGGTGTCGATGGTCACCATGTCGCCCAAGCTGGCGGCGCGCATCGAGCAGAGCGGCCGTAACGAAAAGATCTGGAACCTGTTCTACCCGAACACCAACAGCTTTTTCCGGGCCATCAGCAACGACGATGGCCAGTCAGGGCCGCGCCCGCACATGGGCCTGCTGGACGAGGTGCACGAGCACAAGACGGCCTCGGCCGTCGAGATGATGCGGGCCGGCACCAAGAACCGGCGCCGCGCCCTGGTGGCGATGATCACCAACAGCGGGTCGGACAAGAACAGCGTGGCCGGCCAGTACCACGATTACGGGGTGCGCGTGTGCCGTGGCGATGTCATCGACGACACCTTTTTCGCGTTCATCTGCTCGCTGGATGAGGGCGACGATCCACTGACCGACGAGGCCTGCTGGCCGAAGGTCAACCCGTCGCTCGACTTCATCCCCGAGGGGCGTACCGATGGCATTCCGGGGCGTCGCTACCTGCGCGAGCAGGTGGTGGCAGCGCGCGGCCTGCCGGCAAAAGAGGCCGTGGTAAGGCGGCTGAACTTCTGCCAGTGGACGGCGGCGGAAAACCCGTGGATCAGCGGCGACGTTTGGCTGGGCGCTGCAGAGCGCGTGCCGATGCGGATGCTGCGCAATCGGCCGTGTGTGGCTGGGCTCGACCTGGCCAGTACCACCGACCTGACATCGTTCGTGCTGGAGTTCTACCCGACCGAGGCTGACCCGCACTGGCGGCTGTTGCCGTACTTCTGGATACCCGATCACGACCTTGAGGGCCGGGAGAACCGCGACCGCGTGCCGTACCGCGTGTGGATCGCCGAGGGGCATCTGGAGACGACGCCGGGCAGGGCCATCAGCAAGCTGCATGTGCTGCGGCGTCTGCAGACTATCTGCGCGTACTTCGACGTGCGCAAGATCGGCTACGACCGCTGGCGGATCGAGGATCTCAAGCAGCTGATGATCGAGCACGACATCGAGCTGCCGGAGATGGAGCCATTCGGCCAGGGCTACCAGAGCATGTCGCCGGCCGTGGACGAGTTCGAGCGTAGGCTGCTTGGCATGCCGCCCCAGGTGCTGGATGAGGACGGTAACCCGCTCGACATCGACCTGAGCGAGTTCGAGGTGGTGGAGACGTTGCGGCACGACGGCAACCCGGTGTTGACCATGTGCGCGGCCAACGCCGTGACCACCTCCGACCCGGCGAACAATCGCAAGGTCGACAAGGCCAAGTCGAATGGCCGGATCGACGGCATCGTGGCCTCGGTCATCGCAACCGGCGTCAGCGGCTCGGCGCCGCCTGGTGGCGGAACATCCATCTACGACAAGGGCGTGGGCATATGAGCACCCTGGTGCAGATCCTTTCCTGGCTTGCCGGGCTGCTGGGCTTCGGCCTGCTGGTCGCGGGTGTGGCTCAACTCAACGTGCCAGCGGCGTTCATCGTCGCCGGCCTCGGCCTACTGGCCTGGTCGCTGCTTGCTGACCGAGCAGCGGCTGCCATCAAAACCAAAGGGGGCTGAGCATGTTCTTTTCGAGCCTGCGCGGCACAGGCCAGCAGGGCACGCTGGAGAGCTTCGGCGACTTCTGGCGCGGCCTGATCGGCTCTGGCGGTGGCAACAGCGCCGGGGTATCCGTCACGCCCGAGACTGCGCTGGGCGTGCCCATCCTGCATAACTGCGTCACCCTGCTGGCCGAGACGCTGGCACAGCTGCCGCTGGAGGTCTACGAACGCAAGGAAGGTGGGCGGCGTGATGCCGCGATCAACCATCCGTTGTACGACGTGCTGCGCTATCAGCCGAACGGTTTTCAGACCCCGTTCGAGCTAACCGAGTGCAAGCAGATGGCATGCGGCCTGCGCGGCAACAGCTTCACGTGGATCGACCGCCGCGAGGATGGCAACGTCACCGCCCTATGGCCGCTTAGTAATGACAAAACCCAGGTGCTCAAGGGGAGCGACTTGCTGCCCTACTACCGCATTGGCACCGCCGAGCCGGTGCCGATGCGGATGGTGCACCACGTGCGGTGGTCGTCGACCAACAACTATGTGGGCCTGTCGCCCATCGAACTGCACGCCGAAACGGTTGGCATGGCCCAGGCGATCACCCGTTACACCGGCAAGTCGTTCGCCAATGGCGCCACGGTATCCGGCGTCATCGAGCGACCTAAAGAGTCTCCGGCCATCAAGGATCAGGCGAGCATCGACAAGCTGGTTGAGCAGTGGGGGCAGAAGTACAGCGGCATCGACAACGCCAAGAAGGTCGCGCTGCTGCAGGAGGGCATGACCTTCAGGCCCATCTCGATGACCAATGTCGATGCCGACGTGGTGAACGTGCTCAAGCTGACCGGCACCAACATCGCACGGATCTACAAGATCCCGTTGCCGATGGTGAATGACCTGGAGAAGGCCAACTACAACACCATCGAGCAGCTGCTGATTCAGTTCGTGGTGTTCGCCCTGCTGCCCTGGGCCAAGCGCCACGAGCAGGCAATGATGCGCGACTTCCTGCTGCCGAAGGATCGGCGCACGTACTTCATCGAGTTCAACCTGTCCGGCCTCATGCGCGGCGACCAAAAGAGCCGCTATGAGGCCTACGCCATTGGCCGGCAATGGGGCTGGCTGTCGGTCAACGACATTCGCCGGCTGGAGAACATGCCACCCGTTCCGGGCGGCGATCTGTACCTGCAGCCGCTGAACATGGTTGACGTGAGCAAAACCGCCGACCTGACCAACCCCAACGTGCGCGCGCAGCTAGAGCTGCAGCACGCCGAGATCACGAGGATTCTCAGCCAATGAAACGCCACCTGAGAGCGTCCAGCCTGCTGTTCAATACGCCGCTGCTGGTGACGCCTGACATGCTCGACCTCGGCGTGAGCTGGGCGAACCGGGTCATGCACCTGAACATCATCAACATCGGTGCCGGCGCTGGCAGTGACGCCAAGCTCTGGAATGACGCCGATGAACCTGGCTACACCTCGCGTATCGAGCGCATGGAGGAAAGCCGCCGTCAGGCCATCGGCCGTACCGGCGTCGAGGTCATCCCGGTGAGCGGCATTCTGGTTAGCCGTGGCGCTCACCTTGATGCCTGCGAGGTCATGACCAGCTACGAAGATCTGCGCCGCCAGCTGCGCACGGCGGTGGCAGACCCTATGGTCGAGCGCATTGTGCTGGATATCGACAGCCCTGGCGGCTCGGCCGTTGGCGCCTTCGAGCTGGCCAGCGAGATTCGCGCCATGACCCAGCAGAAGCCAATCACCGGCCTGGTCAACTTCATGGCCTACAGCGGTGGCTACCTGCTGGCCTCGGCCTGCAGCGAGGTGGTCATGAGCCAGACGAGCGGCGTCGGCTCCATCGGTGTGATCGCAAAGCACCTTGACCGTTCGGCAATGGAGGAGAAGCTGGGCGTCAAGGTCACCACCGTGTATGCCGGTGCGCACAAGAACGACCTGAGCCCGCATGAACCGCTCACCGATCAGTCGCTGAAATTCCTCAACGACCTCGTGCAGGAGAGTTACCAGATGTTTGTCGGTGCCGTGGCCGAGTATCGCGGCCTGAGCATCGAGCAGGTCAAGGCCACCGAGGCGGCGTTGTACCAAGGCCAGCACGGTATCGCCGCTGGCCTGGCTGACCGCATCCAGAGCCCACAGGATGCCGTCGACCACCTGGCTCGCGCCGTGGCCGAGAGCCGCGCGGGGCGCGGTGCGGGCGGTATCTTGGTACGTGCCCGCGCTGCGGCCATTCAATCCCAACTCTGACCGCGTTCGCGGCAGTCACCCAAGCCCGCCTAGTGCGGGCTTTTTCATGCCCAGGAGGCAGTATGTCCCTTGTACTTCAAATGCGTAGCGAACGCGCCGAGCTGAACACCAAGCTGCAGGCGCTGGCAAAAATCGAGGCTGACGGCGGTAGCCTGAACGCCGAGCAGCTGGCCGAGTTCACCAGCCTGGAGGCTCAGATCGCCGATCTGTCCGCCAAGCTGTCCCGTGCCGAGGCGGCCGAGAAGTCGGCGGCCCTGGCTGCGGTGCCGGTCGAGGAGGGCGCTCAGGGCGCGCAGAGCCCGCCTGCTGCTGGTCTTCACGGTGGTGAAGGCAAAGAGCAGGTGAAGGGCGCCGGTATGGCGCAGATGGTTCGCCTGCTTGCTGCTGCGCAGGGTAACCAGCAGCTGGCTGCACAGCTGGCGAAAGACAGCAAGTACGGCTCTGACGTGCAGATGGCGCTGTCCACTGTCACGCCGGGTGCCGGTGGTGTGCTGGTGCCGCAGAACTTCGCTTCCGAGGTGATCGAGTCGCTGCGCCCCACCTCGATTGTGCGAAAGATGGGCGTCATCAGCCTGCCGCTGAACAACGGCAACCTGACCATGCCGCGTATCAGCGGTAACACCCAGGTGGGCTATATCGGCACTGAAACCGATATCCCGTTGACTGGCATGACCTTCGGCGACACCAAGCTGTCGGCGAAGAAGATGGCCGCGCTCGTGCCCATCTCCAACGACCTGCTGCGCATGTCGGGTGTGAACCCTCGTGTAGATCAGCTGGTGGCGAATGACCTCGCGACCAGCATGGGCCTGTCTGAAGATCTGCACTTCATTCGCGCAGACGGCACTGGCGTGCTGCCGAAAGGCCTGCGCTACTGGGCCATCCCGGCGAACGTCGTGCCGGCGCCGGCTCAATCCGGCATCACCTTGCAGGCCATCGACCTCTATCTGGGTGGCCTGATGCTGCGCCTGGAGGCCAACAACGTGCAGATGCAGGCCTGTGGCTGGCTGATGCATCCGCGCTTGATCCGCTGGCTGCAAAGCCTGCGCGACGGAAACGGCAACAAGGCTTACCCCGAGATCGAGCAAGGCCTGCTCAAGGGCTACAAGTACGGCCTGAGCAACCAGATCCCGGTCAACCTGGGCGTCGATGGCGATGAAACCGAGATCTACTTCGTCAACTTCGCCGACGTGATGATCGGCGAAGACATGGATCTGGTCATCGATTTCAGCAAGGAAGCCACCTACAAGGACGCTGGCGGCGAGGTGGTCAGTTCCTTCCAGCGCGACCAGACCCTGGTACGCGTGATCGCCAAGCACGACATCGGCCCGCGCCACGTGGAGTCCATCGTGGTCGGCACCGCCTGCGATTGGGGTGCAGGCATGTGATTCACCGCCCTGCCTTTGGGCGGGGCATTCCCTGTTTCCCCATTCGTAAGGTGATGACATGAGCAATGAAAAAGTAGCGGTGAAGTTCACCAAGTCCTGGCGCGGCTATTCGGCTGGCGAGGTGGCATGCTTCGGTGAGGTCGCGGCCGGTGATCTGGTGAAGGGCAAGGTGGCCGAGCTGGTCAAGGCTGGCAAGGCGCCTGACAAGCCAGCAGCCCCTGCGCCCGCTGGTAAGGGGGGCGGCAAAGGCAGCGGCAAGGGTGGCGCTGCCAAGGCCGGTAGCGGCGAGGCCGCCCCGGAACCTGGCGCCCCTGTTGACACCCCGCCAGAACCGGACACCCCGCCCGCTGATGAAGAGGCGGGCGACGACGAGCCTAAACCCTAATGGCCCGCCGCATCGAGTACACGGGGGCGGCAGCGATCACCGTGGACGAGGTAGCGGCGCAGTGTCGGGTAGAGGCGGGTGACCTGCAGGCGGATCTCGTCGCGCAGGTCATCATCCCTGGCGTCACGACTCAGGCCGAGGCGAAAACCGGCGCAGCCATTCGGGCGGCGGAGTACCTCGAGGAATGGCCCGAGTCCTACGGTTCGGGCCATGCGCTCGACGTTGGCCAGGCGACCGAGGTTGTGAGCATTGGCCGGGTGGAGAGTGACGGCAGCGTCACCGACCTGCAGCCGCTGCCCGCGCACCGTCTCCAGCAAGGTCAGCGCGAGAGCTTTCTGCACTTTCCGCAGGGGCGCCCGTCTGGCCGCCTGGTGATCCGCTACAAGGCCGGCGCGGATCTCGCCGCGTATCCCGGCGTGAAGTCGTGGCTGCTGATGGCAGCGGCTACCGCGCACGAGTTCCGCGAAACGCTGGTGGTCGGCACCATCCTGGCCGAGCTGCCCAGCCACTTCACCGACTCACTGTTGGCCGAGATCGAAGTGCCACCGAGGTTCTGACATGAGAGCAGGCCGATTGCGCAACCGCGCCACGCTGCTTGCACTGGGCGACCAGCTGCAGGTCGTGGAGCTGGGTCAGCGCTGGGTAGACATCCGCACCAAAGAGGGCGACAGCCCGGCGCCTGCCGGGCTGCGTCAGCGTTCCCTGGTGGAGATCCGCGCGCGGTTCTCCGACATTTTCCGATCCGGCCGCTACCTGCAACACGGCGGCCGGCTGTTTCATCTGGTTAGCCCGCGCCCGGTAGGCAATGGCGCCGAGCTGATCGTTTCCGCCGAGGAACTGGCGGGCACGCCCGCCACCTACACCGCAACGCCAGGCGCCACGGCGCTGCCTTGCCGGGTGTTCCTGGCCTATGGCGTCAGCCGTCCGGGGCAGTTCTCCGGGGCGGTTGAGTACGTGACCGAGCTGGAGGCAGCGGTGGTCGAGGTGGGCCGGCCGCAGCCTGGTGCTGTGTTCGAGGTCGATGGCGTGAACTGGCGCGTTGCTGGCCTGGTGGAGACCGAGGATGACCGCGTGGTGCGGCGCATGTGGGTGAAGAAGGTATGAACCATATCGACGTGAGCCTGCCGCCGTTCGAGGGCGGCGCCGCTGCCTTTGGCATCGACGAGAAGCGCTTCGCCCGTATCGAGATCAACTCGACCAACCGGGCGGCGCGCTGGGTCAAGCGGGTGCTTTTGGTGGAGCCGTTTTCCAAGGCGACCGGCGTGCGGCGCGTGATCTTCAATGACCGCATTCGCCTCGACCTGGCCAACACCAACCGGCCCGAGGCGAGCATTGTGCCTTCGTCGGCCGGCATTCCGGCTCGCTGCTATCGGCATCGGGCTGATGCGCTGAGCGGTTCCAAGATCCGCGCGCGGGTGCTGGTGGACTGGTGGCGCGGTGAGAAGGTCGCGGCCGGCTTCATCAACCCGGCCAGCGCCCGCAAGTTGCCGCTAGCCACGCGCAGTGTGCGCGAGCGCAACGTGCGCCCGACCACGCGCAACCCCGGCGTCAAGGAATACCGCTACGACTACGTTGTGCCGCGCGATGCCAACGGCCCATCGGCCGCCGCGCTGTTCCGCGTCGCCGTGGACGACAGCACCCGCGAGAAGGCCGCCGAGCGCCTGGCGCTGGAGTTCAACCTTGACCTTGATAAGGAACTGTTCTGATGCAGCTGATCGCCACTCGCGTGACTGACTTCCTTGCCGAGCAGCTGCGTAAGTTCACCACCGTCAACGGCTACCCGCTGGATCTGGCCGGCGTGCACGTTGGCCAGTTCTATGAGGATCTACCGCAGGGTGAGCCGTTGCCGCTGGCCACCCTAGTGGCTGCGTCGACCAGCGATGCAACCACGCCGGCCGGGGTCGTTCTGTCCGGCATGCGTGGGCGTGCCTATCAGGTGGAAGTGGTCATCAACTTTGACCTGCACCCAGGCATCGAGCGGCATGCGCTGCTCGATCTGATCGAATGGGGCATCGGCCGCGCTGTGCGTGAGCGGCCCCCGCCTGATCTGCGCGGGCTGCTGCAGAGCGTCACCCTTGGTGACGTGCAATTCAACTACCCGGCGCCAGGGCACTCGCTCGCTATCGTGCAGGCCCAGGTCAACGCTGTTTTCGTCGAGCAATACCAACCCTAGGAGGGTGATATGTCCAACCCCAAAGCAACCCATGCCTTCACCTTCCGCGAGGGGGGCAAGGTTACGGTGTACAAGAAAGGCCAGGAACTGAGCGGCGCTGCTCTCGCGCATGCCCAGGCAAACGGCTTCGCACCGAAACCCGAACCGGAAAAGCCCAAGGCTGAAGCCAAGCCGGCGGCTGAGCCGAAGTAATCCACCACCCAATCCAGCTTTACCTGGCCGCCTGCGCCGCTCCCTGACATCGAGGTAAACCCATGATCACCGTTCAAGACGCCAGCCTTATCGGCTATGGCGATATCTTCTCGCGCGCCTATCAAACGCAAAAGGCGCTGTTGCCCTGGGGTAACACCAGCGAATTGCAGATCGCTCACACCGAGGATCAGCAGACCCTGCCGAACTACATTACCGGCGCTGGTAACCGCAACGTCACCTCGCGCGTGACGGGGGTGACAGCCAGCTTCACCCTGTACGACGTGAACGCCCGTAACCTGGCCATTGTTGGCCGTGGCACCGTTCGCGGCGTTGCTGCCGGCGCTGTAACCACGCCCGAGGCTCACGTGTGCGAAGGCCTGCCGGGCGAGCTGATCCCCTTCGACAACCTGCCCGACCTGTCGGCACCGGTCGAAATCAAGAGCGCGGATGGTGCCACCACCTACGATGCCGGCGATCACTACCTGCTGACGCCCTACGGCATCCAGCTGACCAGCGGCACCACCATCACCAGTGCTGGTATCACGGCCACCTACACCAAGCTCAAGGCGGACGTGGTGGAGATGCTGACCACTGCGCAGTCGGAGCTGGAAATGTACTTCGCTGGCCTCAACGCCGCGCAGGGTGGCGCCCCGACCCCGGCCCGCCTGCACCGCTTCAAGCCTGGCTTGGTGCAGCAAATCCAGCTCAGCGGCACCCAGTACGCGGCCTATCAGGTCACGGGTGAGCTGTTGGCCGACATGCTGATGATCGAGCCGGGCATGTCGCAGTTCTACAGCCTGGGCATGAAGGCTGCGGCCTGATGGCACTGAGCCCGGCTTAGGCCGGGTTCCTGTGCTGGCGTTGTGATGGTAGATTCCCGTTCATCTTCGGAGGAGGGAACCTATGCAATGTCCAGCGTGTGACCATGAGGCAGCTCAGCCAGATTTCGGTGATCCGCTGTGCTGCCCGAGTTGCGGCGCTTTCTATGCCAAGGCTCTGGCGGCGCGGCAGCGTCGCGAAAATTCTGTCGAGGCGGTACCAGTTCATGGTGTCGCGGTGAAAAAACGTGGCGGGATGAAGTGGTTCCTGGCTGCTGGTGGCTTGCTGCTTGGTGGCTATTTGATTGCTTCACCATACATTACTGTCTATCAGATCAAGCAGGCGGCAAAAGCCCGCGATGCTGATGCGCTTGAGCAGTACATTGACTTCCCTCGCGTGAGGGAGAGCCTCAAGGGGCAGCTGAACGCGAAGGTTATGGAAAGTGCAAAATCTGAGATGGCGGACAACCCCTTTGCGGCGCTTGGTGTGGCATTCGCTGGAGCGATGGTCGACAGCATGATCACGTCTTTTGTTACGCCGGCTGGGTTAGCTCAGATGATGAAGGGCGAAAAGCTAGAGCTTAAGGGGGCGCCTCAATCCTCTGGTGGTGATGCGCCTTCTGTCCGGCAGAGTCGGGAGCCCTTTGAGGGGGCTGAGATGAGCTACCAGGGGGTGAGCAGATTTGTCGTTATCGTGCCGGACGAGAACGGTGATGGGCCTGTACGCTTCATCCTCACTCGTTCGGGGATTTCTTGGCAGCTATCGGATGTGAAGCTGCCGCTGTAGTTGATATGTTTCCTTTAGACCCGCTTCGGCGGGTTTTTTATTGTCTGGAGAAAAGTGATGTCCGTTCGTGATCGCCTGATCCAGCTCACCCTGCGCGCGCGCAACTTCCTGAGCGGCGACGTAGCGCCTGCCTCTGAGTCGATGCGCGAGCTGGCCGAGGAAGGGCGCCGGCTCAAGGCGAGCATGGACGATGTAGGCCGCGCCCGTGGCTTGGCTCGCACGTTGCGCGACAACCAGCAGGCCACCGAGGGCTTGGCCCGTAGCCAGGCCGACGCCCGCGCCACGCTGGATGACCTGACCCGCGAGATTGGCGACAACGAGAAGGCTACGGCAGGTCAGCGCATCGCCCTGCGCGAGGCACGCCGCACGCTGGAGGAAGCCGAGCGCGCCTACAAACGCAACCAGCAGGCCATCAAGAACACCACCAGCGAGCTGAAAAAACTGGGGGTGGATACCGACAACGTGGTCGCCGAAGAGAAGCGGCTGACCGGTGAGCTTGAGGATGGTAAGCAGGCGTTGGCTGCCAACCGCGAGGCCATTCGCGAAAAGCGCGTTGAGGAAAAGAAGGCCGCCGATACGGCCAAGGAACATGCCGACCGCATCGACGCTGCCAAAAGCGCCATGGCCAGCGGTGTGCGCCAGGTGGTCGCCTATGCGGCAGCTTATGTTTCGCTCAATGCTGTAGTGGGGCTTTTTCAGCGTGGTCTGTCGTTGGCGGCGCAGGGCATCCGCGCTATTGCGATGGAGGGCTCCGACAAGCAGCAGGCGCTGGCCCAACTCGAGGCCACGCTGGCGTCCACTGGTCGGCAGGCCGAGTTCACGACGCAGCGGCTGCTGGACATGGCCGATGCCATGGAAGCCAGCTCGATGCTCACCGCCGAGCAGGTACAGGCAGCTCAGGCGCGCTTGCTGTCATACACCGACGTTGCCGCGAACGAGTTCCCGCGTGCCCTGCAGATCGTGATTGATCAGCAGCAGCGGCTTGGTATCAGCGCCGAGCAGTCGGCCGAGATCGTGGGGCGTGCGCTGCAGTCGCCTTCCAAGGCCATGGCCGCGCTTGGCCGGCAGGGCTTTACCCTGGAGGCAGGGCAGCAGCGCCTTCTCAAGCAGTTGGAAGCGACCGGCCGGATGGCCGAGGCGCAGTCCATCATCATGGACATGCTCACCGAGGCCTATGGTGGTGCTGCAGCTGCTGCGCGCTTGAACACTGCGGCGGGGCTTTGGAAAGGGATCACTGATCGCATTGGCGACTTCACCAGTCGTGTCGCCAACTCGGGGGCGTTCGATTACATCCAGCGCAAGCTGCTGGAGGTGAGTGACGGCCTGGATGCAATGGCTAACGATGGCCGGCTTGATCGTCTCGCGCAGAGCCTGTCGGATGCGTTCGTGGCTGGATCTGAAGCGCTGTCAAAGTACGCCGAGCGGCTGGCTACGGTCGACTTCGAAGGGCTCGCCGCGCGGGCCGCCCGGGCTGCTGAGCAGGTTGGCCCGGCTATCGATGCCACAGTGGAGTCGGCGCGCGTTGTATCCGCCACCCTGACCACCGTTTGGAATGCCTTCGCCGGCACCGTGAACGCCACCGCTGCGGCGCTGGTACTGGTGGTGCAGCAGACCGTTGGCCGGCTGGGGCTCGCGATTGGCCAGATTGCGGATCTATTCGGCAACAGCGATCTGCGTGCCAAAGCGGATGGCTTGTATAACTTCCTCGGCGAGCTGAGCCAGGGTTACGCCCTGCAGGCCAAGACCGACTATCAGCAGATCGCTGATGCCTGGGATACGACTACCGAGCACGTCAAAGCCAAGGCGAAAGAGCAGACTGAAACCATCAGCCTGGAGAGCGTCAGCCAGGCCGACTATGTGCGCCAGGCGGTCACGACCATGCAGGCCGCGCTCGACCAGATCAGTGCTGCCAAGACGGTTGCGCAACTGCGCCAGGTCGGTGAGGAAATGTTCGCCGCCTTCCAGCGCGGCGACATCAGCCAGCAGGAATACTCCGCCAGCTCGGTGGAACTGAATCGCCGGCTGAAAGAGCTGGGCGGCAGTGCCAAGAGCATGGCCGGTGCTGTAGGTGTCGCGGCGGAAAGTCTCAAGTCCCTCACTGACGTACAGCGCGCCATCAGCGATGCCAAGACTGATCGCGACATCGCCGCCATCCGCACGGCGCTGCAGGGGCTGTACAACACCGGCCAGGTGACGGCCGGCGAGTACAACGCCGAACTGGCCAAGCTCAACGCCCGCCAGAAGGAACTCACCCAGGCACTGCAGGGCAGCAAGAAAGCCCAGGACGACAAGAACAAGTCCGACCGCGAAGCCATCGTCACCAGCGAGCAGCTACGCCGCGAGAGCGGCAAGCGCATGGAGGCGGAGCGGCAGGCCGGCGACGAAGCCATGCAGCGCCGCCGCAAGGAATCCAGCGACGCCCAGCGTGATCTGTCCGCCATGGAAGGCTTCTTCGGCGGTGTGGTCAGCCGTGCCCGCGAGGGCGCTGCCGGGCTGAGCCGCGCCGCGCTGGAGGCCTTCGACCGGCTGCGCGGTATCGGCAGCGCCGCGCCGAGCATCGACACCAGCAGCCTGGCCGACACCCAGCGCAGCCTGGAGCAGGTGAGCCAGGCGCTGGGGAGCCTCCGTGCCGACCTGGCTCGCCCGATGATGAGCAGCCTGGGGCGCTGGGCGGCCGAGACGCAGGCCGCCAGCCTGCAGACGCAGCAGGCGTTCCTCGGTCAGAAGGCCGCGCTGCAGAGCCTGATGCAGGACTACGAGCGCGGGGCGATCAGCGCCCAGCGATTCGTGCAGCGGGCCAGCAGCATGAAGCGGGCCATGAGCCTGCTCGACGGCTCCGACCTCAGCAGTCTGGAGTCGGCCATCGCCTCGGCAAACCAGCGCATGCAGCAGATGAACGACTCGACGCGCACCACGCTGGAGAGCCTGCAGGACGAGCTGGACGGGCTGCAGGGCCGTACCGAGGAAATCGAGCGGCGCCGC
>NZ_AVOF01000040.1:0-11893 GCF_000465935.2 Pseudomonas sp. EGD-AK9 | reverse complement strand
GGTGATCCACGAGCAGAACGCCGTGGCCGGCACCGCCAACCGCCTGCTGTCGCGCATCGCCGCGCGTATCTGCGAGGCCTTCCCGAATACCTTCGCCGCGTCCGACAAGCGCCGTACCACCGGCAACCCGGTGCGTGAGGAGCTGTTCCTCGAGACCCCGCGCGAACCGCTGGCCGGGCGCAAGCCGCACCTGCTGGTGCTGGGCGGCAGCCTGGGCGCCGAACCGCTGAACAAGCTGCTGCCCGAGGCCCTGGCCCTGCTGCCGGCCGAGTTGCGCCCGCAGCTGTTCCACCAGGCCGGCAAGCAACACGCCGAGGTCACCGCGGAGCGTTATCGCAATGCCGCGGTCGAAGCCGAGGTCGCGCCCTTCATCAAGGACATGGCCCGTGCCTACGGCTGGGCCGATCTGGTGATCTGCCGCGCCGGTGCGCTGACCGTCAGCGAACTGGCCGCCGCCGGTCTGCCGTCGTTTCTCGTGCCCTTGCCGCATGCCATCGACGACCACCAGAGCCGCAACGCCGAATACCTGGCGAAGGAGGGCGCGGCCGTCCTTCTTCCGCAACACGCCACTGACGCGGCCAAGCTCGCCGCGCAGCTCACCGAGGTTCTGATGCACCTGGAAAAACTCACCGCCATGGGCGCCACCGCGCGTCGCCTGGCCAAGCCCGACGCCACCCGCGCGGTGGTCGATATCTGCCAGGAGGTGGCCCATGGCTAAGTCGCCCGCCGCGGTCAAGGCCGAAGTGCGGCGCATGCGCCGTATCCGTCGCATCCATTTCGTCGGCATCGGCGGCGCCGGCATGTGCGGCATCGCTGAGGTGCTGCTCAACCTGGGCTACGAAGTGTCCGGCTCCGACCTCAAGGCCTCGGCGGTGACCGAACGCCTGGAAAACTTCGGCGCCAAGATCTTCATCGGCCATGCCGCGGAGAACGCCGAGCAGGCCGACGTGCTGGTGGTGTCCAGCGCCGTCAACGCCCGCAACCCGGAAGTCGCCACCGCCCTGGAGCGGCGCATTCCGGTGGTGCCGCGCGCCGAGATGCTCGCCGAGCTGATGCGCTACCGCCACGGCATCGCGGTGGCCGGCACCCACGGCAAGACCACCACCACCAGCCTGCTGGCCTCGGTGTTCGCCGCCGGTGGCCTGGACCCGACCTTCGTCATCGGCGGCCGCCTCAACGCCGCCGGCACCAATGCCCAGCTCGGCTCCAGCCGTTTCCTGATCGCCGAGGCGGACGAGAGCGACGCCAGCTTCCTGCACCTGCAGCCGATGGTCTCGGTGGTCACCAATATCGACGCCGACCATATGAGCACCTATGGCGGCGACTTCAATGTGCTGAAGAAGACCTTTATCGAGTTCCTCCACAACCTGCCGTTCTACGGCCTGGCCGTGCTCTGCGTGGACGATCCGGTGGTGCGCGAGCTGCTGCCGCAGGTCGGCCGCCCGACCGTGACCTACGGTTTTGCCGAGGACGCCGACGTGCGCGCGATCAACGTGCGTCAGGAAGGCATGCGCACCCACTTCACCGTGCTGCGCCCGGACTGCGCGCCGCTCGACGTGTCGGTCAACATGCCCGGCAATCACAACGTCCTCAATGCCCTGGCGACCATCGCCATCGCCACCGACGAGGGCATCGACGATGCCGCCATAGTCGCCGGCCTGTCGGGCTTTCAGGGCGTCGGTCGACGCTTCCAGGTCTACGGCGAGCTGCCGGTGGACGGCGGCAGCGTGATGCTGGTCGACGACTACGGCCACCACCCGCGCGAAGTGGCCGCGGTGATCAAGGCCGTGCGCGGCGGCTGGCCGGAGCGCCGCCTGGTGATGGTCTACCAGCCGCACCGCTACAGCCGTACCCGCGACCTGTACGACGACTTCGTCCAGGTGCTCGGCGAGGCCAACGTGTTGCTGCTGGTGGAGGTCTACCCGGCCGGCGAGGAGCCGATCCCCGGCGCCGACAGCCGGCAGCTGTGCCACAGCATCCGCCAGCGCGGCCAGCTCGACCCGATCTACGTCGAGCGCGGTACCGACCTGGCGCCGCTGCTCAAACCGCTGCTGCGTGCCGGCGACATCCTGCTGTGCCAGGGCGCCGGCGATATCGGTGCGGTGGCGCCGCAACTGATCAAGCACCCGCTGTTCGTGGGGGAGTCGCAATGAGTTTGCACACTAGCCTCGATCCCAAGGCTTTCGGCCGCGTCGCCGTGCTGTTCGGCGGCAAGAGCGCCGAGCGCGAGGTGTCGCTGAAGTCCGGCAAGGCCGTGCTCGGCGCCCTGCAGGCCGCCGGGGTGGACGCCTTCGGCATCGACGTGGGCGACGACTTCCTGGCTCGCCTGAATGCCGAGAAGATCGACCGCGCCTTTATCGTGCTGCACGGTCGCGGCGGCGAGGACGGCTCCATGCAGGGCCTGCTCGAGTGCGCCGGCATCCCCTACACCGGCAGCGGCATCCTCGCCTCCGCCCTGGCGATGGACAAGCTGCGCACCAAGCAGGTCTGGCACAGCCTCGGCCTGCCGACGCCGCGCCATGCGGTGCTGAGCTCACAGGCCGACTGCGAGGCGGCCGCCGTCGAGCTGGGCTTCCCCTTGATCGTCAAGCCGGCCCATGAAGGGTCCAGTATCGGCATGGCCAAGGTCGACAGCGTCGAGGCGCTGATCGCGGCCTGGCAGGACGCCGCGCGCTACGACAGCCAAGTGCTGGTCGAGCAGTGGATCGCCGGTCCGGAATTCACCATCGCCGTGCTGCGCGGCCAGGTGCTGCCGCCGATCGGCCTGGGCACCCCACACAGCTTCTACGACTACGACGCCAAGTACCTGGCCGATGACACCCAGTACCGCATTCCCTGCGGCCTTTCGGCCGAGAAAGAGGCGGAACTGAAAGAGCTGACCGCGCGTGCCTGCGAGGCCGTGGGCACTCAGGGCTGGGCGCGCGCCGACGTGATGCAGGATGCCAGCGGCCAGTTCTGGCTGCTGGAAGTCAACACCGTACCGGGCATGACCGATCACAGCCTGGTACCGATGGCCGCGCGCGCCGCCGGCCTGGATTTTCAGCAGCTGGTTCTGGCGATCCTGGCCGACAGCGTCGAGGTGAGGGGTTAAGCAATGGTCACGGCCGTGCGTCACCAGGACTCGCTGAGGGCGCCGCTGCGCGGCAAGCCCGCGCCGCGTGGCGCCAGCCGTCTGGTGGCCAAGGAGCCGGTGCGCCTGCGCCTGCCCAAGGCGGATTTTTCCTGGGTGGGGCGTCTGGCCTGGCCGCTGCTGCTGGTGGGCTTGGGCTTCGGCGCCTACGAGGGCGCGTTGCGTCTGCTGCCCTATGCCGACCGGCCCATCGCCAAGGTCAGCGTGCAGGGCGATCTGGCCTATGTCAGCCAGCAGGCGGTGCAGCGGCGCATCGCCCCCTATATCGAGGCCAGCTTCTTCAGCGTCGACCTGCGCGGCATGCGCGAAGAGCTGGAGCAGATGCCCTGGATCGCCCACGCCGAGGTGCGCCGGGTGTGGCCGGACCAGGTCGACGTGCGCCTGGAGGAGCAACTGCCGATCGCCCGTTGGGGCGACGAGGCGCTGCTCAACAACCAGGGCCAGGCGTTCGCCCCGCAGGAGCTGAACCACTATCAGCACCTGCCGCAGCTGTCCGGCCCCAAGCGCGCGCAGCCCAGGGTGATGCAGCAGTACCAGATGCTCAGCCAGCTGCTGCGGCCGCTGGGTTTTACCGTGGTCGGCCTGCAATTGCGCGAGCGCGGCAGCTGGTTCCTCTCGGCCACCGAGAACGCCAGCGGCCAACGCATCGAGCTGCTGCTGGGGCGCGATCACGTGGTGGAAAAAATGCGTCGGTTCGCCGCCATATACGAGCGGGAACTGAAAGAACAGAGCGCGAACATCGCGCGCATCGACTTGCGCTACGCCAACGGCCTGGCCGTGGCCTGGCGCGAGCCGGTGGAGCCGGCCGCGGCCGAGCAGAAAGTGAATTGAGGAGAGGCAGCACAATGAATAGCGCGCAGAGCGGCAAGATGATCGTCGGCCTGGACATCGGCACCTCCAAGGTGGTGGCGCTGGTGGGCGAGGTGACGGCCGACGGCCAGCTGGAAATCGTCGGCATCGGCACGCACCCGTCGCGCGGCCTGAAGAAAGGCGTGGTGGTCAATATCGAGTCCACCGTGGCCTCGATCCAGCGCGCGGTGGAGGAGGCGCAGCTGATGGCCGGCTGCCGCATCCACTCGGCCTTCGTCGGCGTGGCCGGCAACCATATCCGCAGCCTGAACAGCCACGGCATCGTCGCCATCCGCGACCGCGAAGTGAGCCCGGCCGATATCGAGCGGGTGCTCGACGCCGCGCAGGCGGTGGCCATCCCGGCGGATCAGCGGGTGCTGCACACCCTGGCGCAGGACTACGTGATCGACAACCAGGAAGGCGTGCGCGAGCCGCTGGGCATGTCCGGCGTGCGCCTAGAGGCCAAGGTGCACGTGGTCACCTGCGCCGTGAATGCTTCGCAGAACATCGAAAAATGCGTGCGCCGCTGCGGCCTGGAAGTCGACGACATCATCCTCGAGCAGCTGGCCTCGGCTTATTCGGTACTGACCGAGGACGAGAAGGAACTGGGCGTCTGCCTGGTCGACATCGGCGGCGGCACCACCGATATCGCCATCTTCACCGAGGGGGCGATTCGCCACACCGCGGTGATCCCGATTGCCGGCGACCAGGTTACCAACGACATCGCCATGGCCCTGCGCACCCCGACCCAATACGCCGAGGAAATCAAGATCCGCTACGCCTGCGCCCTGGCCAAGCTGGCCGGTGCCGGCGAAACCATCAAGGTGCCCAGCGTCGGCGACCGACCGCCGCGCGATCTGTCGCGCCAGTCCCTGGCCGAGGTGGTCGAGCCGCGCTACGACGAGCTGTTCACCCTGATCCAGGCCGAGCTGCGCCGCAGCGGCTACGAAGACCTGATTCCCGCCGGCATCGTCATGACCGGCGGCACGGCGAAGATGGAAGGTGCGGTGGAGCTGGCCGAGGAGATCTTCCACATGCCCGTGCGTCTCGGCGTGCCGCACAGCGTCAAGGGCATGGCCGACGTGGTGCGCAACCCGATTTATTCCACCGGCGTGGGGCTGCTGATGTACGGGTTGCAGAAGCAGAACGACGGCGTTTCCATGTCGGTGGGCAGTCCTTACCAGGACGAAAACAAGACCCCGGTACTCGAGCGCCTCAAGCGCTGGGTGCAAGGCAATTTCTGAATTTGCAGTAGGCGTTACAACTAGAAAGGAAGGAGAGGGATCATGTTCGAACTAGTAGATAACATTCCGCAAAGCGCGGTCATCAAGGTCATCGGTGTCGGTGGTGGCGGCGGCAACGCGGTCAACCACATGGCGGTCAGCAACATCGAAGGCGTCGAGTTCATCTGCGCCAACACCGATGCGCAGGCGCTGAAGAACATCGGTGCGCGTACCGTGCTGCAGCTCGGCCCAGGCGTGACCAAGGGTCTGGGCGCCGGCGCCAATCCGGAAGTCGGTCGTCAGGCCGCGCTGGAAGATCGCGAGCGCATCGCCGAAGTCCTGCAGGGCACCGACATGGTGTTCATCACCACCGGCATGGGCGGTGGTACCGGTACCGGCGCCGCGCCGGTGATCGCCGAGGTGGCCAAGGAGCTGGGCATCCTCACCGTCGCCGTGGTCACCCGTCCGTTCCCGTTCGAGGGCAAGAAGCGCATGCTGATCGCCGACGAAGGCATCCGTGCGCTGGCCGAGAGCGTCGACTCGCTGATCACCATCCCCAACGAGAAGCTGCTGACCATCCTCGGCAAGGACGCGAGCCTCCTGTCCGCCTTCGCCAAGGCCGACGACGTGCTGGCCGGCGCGGTGCGCGGCATCTCCGACATCATCAAGCGTCCGGGCATGATCAACGTCGACTTCGCCGACGTGAAGACGGTGATGAGCGAAATGGGCATGGCCATGATGGGCACCGGCTGCGCCAGCGGCCCGAACCGCGCCCGCGAGGCCACCGAGGCGGCGATCCGCAACCCGCTGCTGGAGGACGTCAACCTGCAGGGCGCGCGCGGCATCCTGGTCAACATCACCGCCGGCCCGGACCTGTCGCTGGGCGAGTACTCCGACGTGGGTAACATCATCGAGCAGTTCGCCTCCGACCAGGCCACCGTCAAGGTCGGCACCGTGATCGACGCCGACATGCGCGACGAGCTGCACGTCACCGTGGTCGCCACCGGCCTCGGCGCGCGCATGGAGAAGCCGGTCAAGGTGATCGACAACACCGTGCAGGTCGCCGCCAGCCAGCCGGTTGCCCAGCAGTCCGCCGCGCAGCCGCGCAGCGAGCAGTCGGTCAACTATAAGGACTACGAGCGTCCCACCGTACAGCGCCAGAGCCACGGCGGCGCGGCGACCGCGGCCAAGCTCAATACCCAGGACGATCTCGATTACCTGGATATTCCGGCGTTCCTGCGTCGTCAGGCCGATTGATGGAATGTATCAGGAGTATAAGGGTGATTGGTGTTCAGCAAAGGCCGGTTCTGCTATCATCCCCGGCCATTGTTGAAAACAGTTCGCAACTAGCGATATAGCGGCCAAAGCCATGATCAGACAACGCACCCTGAAGAACATCATCCGTGCCACCGGCGTCGGCCTGCACTCGGGGGAAAAGGTTTACCTGACCCTGAAGCCGGCTCCGGTGGACAGCGGCATCGTGTTCCGTCGTACCGACCTCGACCCCGTGGTGGAAATCCGCGCGCTGGCCGGGAATGTCGGTGAAACCACCATGTCGACCACGCTGGTCAATGGTGATGTCAAGGTGGATACGGTAGAGCACCTGCTTTCGGCCATGGCAGGCCTGGGCATCGATAACGCCTACGTCGAGCTCTCCGCGTCCGAAGTGCCGATCATGGATGGCAGCGCCGGTCCCTTTGTATTCCTGATTCAATCCGCCGGCCTGCAGGAGCAGGACGCGCCGAAGAAGTTCATCCGCATCCTGCGCGAAGTCACGGTGGAGGAGGGCGACAAGCGCGCCACCTTCGTGCCCTTCGACGGTTTCAAGGTGAGCTTCGAGATCGATTTCGATCACCCCGTGTTCCGCAATCGCACGCAGAGCGCCAGTGTGGATTTCTCCAGCACCTCCTTCGTCAAGGAAGTCAGCCGGGCCCGCACCTTCGGTTTCATGCGTGACATCGAGTTCCTCCGTTCGCAGAACCTGGCACTCGGCGGCAGCGTGGAGAACGCCATCGTGGTCGACGAGTACCGCGTGCTCAACGAAGACGGCCTGCGTTACGAGGACGAGTTCGTCAAGCACAAGATTCTCGACGCCATCGGCGACCTGTACCTGCTGGGCAACAGCCTGATCGGCGAGTTCAGGGGCTTCAAGTCGGGGCACGCGCTGAACAATCGCCTGCTGCGCACCCTGATCGAGCAGACCGATGCCTGGGAAATGGTGACCTTCGAGGACGCCAAGCTCGCGCCGATCTCCTACATGCGCCCGGTTGCGGCGGTGTAGTTCGACCTCTCTTTCTCGCTTCAAAATTAGTGGCCACCCTAGGGTGGCCTCTTTTTTGCCTGGTTCTTTCGACGAGCGGTCTTGGTCGCTTATTCGGCGTCCTTGGTATGGCTGGCCAGGCGCTCGAGAGCCGCGCGCAGCATGGGATCGCGGATACCTTCGGCGCCGGCCTGGATGCTCTGCGCGGCGCTGGCGGAGAGGTGAATTGTGCGACCGGGCGCACGACTCGCGCCGCTTTGCGGTTGCACCTTGAACAGGATTTTCGTTAAGGTCGCGAACTCTTCCAACGCTTGCAGCTGCCTGTGCAGCCTGCGCTGCTGATAGCGCAAGCGTGTTGCCCAGTGGCCATCGGTCACGATCAACAACAAACAGCCGTCGCGCCAGGAGGCCACATGACAGTGCTCCCGGGCGGCTGGTTGCAGCTGGCTTTCGACAAGACGCTGCAGATGGGCCAGGCGTTGCGCCTGACCGAACAGCGCTTTCAGGGGCTTGGCTTCGCGTAACAGCGCAGCGGGTGCCTGGGCCGGCAAGGGACGGAACGTCATGGCAGGAGGCCTTAGTATTGCAGAGCCGTCATGGTAGCAGAGCCTGCTACCAGCCTGGGTTCTGCCAGAAGGGGATGCCATGCATATTATCCTGCTCAACGGCCGGCACGGTTCGGCGCGAACGATCAATCTCGACCTGCGCTGGCTGCTGCTGGCTTTGTTCCTCCTGCTCAGCCTGAGCCTCGGCGCCGGCGCCGCCCTCGGCGCCAAGTGGCTGATCGCCGAACCCATTGCCGACAGCCAGCTGGCCGAAGCCCTCGACCAGCAGCGCGAGCAGGTCGGCGCGGTACGTCTGGACGCCCAGCGCCAGCTGGATGCCTTCGCCGCTCACGTCGCCGAACTGCAGGCGCGCCTGACCCGTCTCGATGCCCTCGGCGAGCGCCTGACCGAACTGGCCGAGCTGGACGCCAGTGAATTCGATTTCTCCCTCGACGTCGGCCAGGGCGGTGCCGAGGATGCCCTTGGCGCCTCGGCCTATGCGCCGCCGCCGTTCATGACCGCGCTGGACGAGTTGGCCCTGCGCGTCGACAGCCGCGAGCAGCAGCTGGAAGTGCTCGAGCAACTGCTCGGCGAGCGCCGCCTTAGCGAGGCCGAGTTCCTCTCCGGGCGGCCGGTGCTGCAGGGCTACATGTCTTCGCCGTTCGGCCGCCGGGTGCACCCGCTGACCGGGCGTTCGAGCATGCACAAGGGCGTCGACTTCGCCGCCAAGCCCGGCAGCGACGTGGTGGCGGTGGCCGCCGGGGTGGTGACCTTCTCCGGCAGGAAGAGCGGCTACGGCAATGTGGTGGAAATCAGCCACGCCGACGGTTATGTCACCCTCTATGCGCACAACCAGAGCAACACGGTGCAGATCGGCGACCTGGTGCAGCGTGGTCAGACCATCGCCAAGGTCGGCCGCAGCGGCCGCTCCACCGGTTATCACGTGCATTTCGAAGTCAGCAAGGATGGCCGCCAGGTCAATCCCGCGCTCTATATCGCCCGCGCCAGCGGCGTCGAGTGAGTTGCGTCTGAAAGGGTCGGCAACCGCCGTCGCTTGAATTCCTCGCATTCGCCCCAACCTATTGGTTCATGCCGCGCCGCCGCGATTGTCCGGGGCGTGCGCGGCCTGCGCCTCACGCGGTAGCAATGGGCAGACAACGTCACTTTCCTCCCCGGCTTTTCCGGGTAGAATGCCCCCTTCGCCCGCAGCCACACTGGCTGCCAGGTCGCGATTTGCGCCGACCTCCATCCATTCGCCGGAAGATCCTGTCGATATGTTTGCGCCTCTGTTGAAAAAACTTTTCGGAAGCAAGAATGAGCGTGAAGTCAAACGCATGCTCAAGGCGGTGCAATCCGTCAACGCCCTCGAAGAGCAGATGATCGCCCTCTCGGACGAGCAACTGCGCGGCAAGACCGAAGAGTTCAAGGCCCGTCTGGGCCAGGGCGAAACCCTCGATCAGTTGCTTCCCGAAGCCTTCGCCGTGGCCCGCGAGGCCGGCAAGCGGGTGATGGGCATGCGTCACTTCGATGTGCAGCTGATCGGCGGCATGACCCTGCACGAAGGCAAGATCGCCGAGATGCGCACCGGCGAGGGCAAGACCCTGGTGGGCACCCTGGCGGTGTACCTCAACGCGCTGTCCGGCAAGGGCACCCACGTGGTCACGGTCAACGAATACCTGGCCCGCCGCGACGCCAACTGGATGCGGCCGCTGTACGAATTCCTCGGCCTGTCGGTGGGCATCGTCACCCCCTTCCAGCCGCCGGAGGAGAAACGCGCCGCCTACGCCGCCGACATCACCTACGGCACCAACAACGAATTCGGTTTCGACTACCTGCGCGACAACATGGCCTTCAGCCTGGAGGACAAGTTCCAGCGCGAGCTGAACTTCGCCGTGATCGACGAAGTCGACTCCATCCTCATCGACGAGGCGCGGACCCCGCTGATCATCTCCGGTCAGGCCGAGGACAGCTCCAAGCTGTATATCGAGATCAACAAGCTGATCCCGCGCCTCAAGCAGCACATCGAGGAAGAGGAAGGCGTGGTCACTCAGGAAGGCCACTACAAGGTCGACGAGAAGTCGCGCCAGGTCGAACTCAACGAGCAGGGCCACCAGTACGTCGAGGAAATGCTCACCGACGCCGGCCTGCTGGCCGAGGGCGAGAGCCTCTATTCGGCGCACAACCTGGGCCTGCTGACCCACGTCTACGCCGGCCTGCGCGCACACACCCTGTTCCACCGCAACATCGAATACATAGTGCAGAACGGCCAGGTGATCCTGATCGACGAGCACACCGGCCGCACCATGCCCGGCCGTCGCCTGTCCGAAGGCCTGCACCAGGCCATCGAGGCCAAGGAAGGGGTGAATATCCAGGCCGAGAGCCAGACCCTCGCCTCGACCACCTTCCAGAACTACTTCCGCCTGTACAACAAGCTGTCCGGCATGACCGGTACCGCCGACACCGAGGCCTTCGAGTTCCGTCAGATCTACGGCCTCGACGTGGTGGTGATCCCCACCAACAAGGCCGTCGCCCGTAAGGACTTCAACGACCTGGTCTACCTGACCCAGGAGGAGAAGTACCAGGCGATCATCGCCGACATCAAGGAATGCCAGGCCCTGGGCCGGCCGACCCTGGTCGGTACCGCGTCGATCGAGGCGTCCGAGTACGTCAGCCAGTTGCTGAACAAGGAAAAGATCGAGCACAAGGTGCTCAACGCCAAGTACCACGACAAGGAAGCCGAGATCATCGCCCAGGCCGGGCGTCCCGGCGCGGTGACCATCGCCACCAACATGGCCGGTCGCGGTACCGACATCCTCCTCGGCGGTAACTGGGAGGTGGAAGTCGCCGCCCTGGAGAACCCCACCGACGAGCAGATCGCGCAGATCAAGGCCGAGTGGCAGAAGCGCCACCAGCAGGTGATCGAGGCCGGCGGCCTGCACGTGATCGCCTCCGAGCGTCATGAATCGCGGCGTATCGACAACCAGCTGCGCGGCCGTGCCGGTCGCCAGGGCGACCCGGGTTCCAGCCGCTTCTACCTGTCGCTGGAAGACAACCTGATGCGCATCTTCGCCTCGGACCGGGTGAAGAACTTCATGAAGGCCCTCGGCATGCAGTCCGGCGAGGCCATCGAACACCGCATGGTCACCAACGCCATCGAGAAGGCCCAGCGCAAGGTGGAAGGGCGCAACTTCGACATGCGCAAGCAGCTGCTCGAATTCGACGACGTGGCCAACGAGCAGCGCAAGGTGATCTACCACATGCGCAACAGCCTGCTGGCCGCGGAAAGCGTCGGTGACACCATCGCCGAGTTCCGCGAGGAAGTGCTGAGCGCCGCGATCAACGGCCACATCCCGCCGCAGTCGATGCCCGAGCAGTGGGACGTCGCCGGCCTGGAGGCCACCCTGCAGAGCGACTTCGGCCTCAAGCTGCCGATTCAGCAGTGGCTCGACGAGGACGACAAGCTGTACGAGGAGACCCTGCGCGAGCGCATCCTCGCCGAACTGCTGGCCGCCTACAACGAGAAGGAAACCCAGGCCAGCGCCGAGGCCCTGCGGACCTTCGAGAAGCAGATCCTGCTGCGCGTGCTGGACGACCTGTGGAAGGACCACCTGTCGACCATGGATCACCTGCGCCACGGCATCCACTTGCGCGGCTACGCGCAGAAGAACCCCAAGCAGGAATACAAGCGCGAGTCCTTCGCCCTGTTCCAGGACCTGCTGGAGTCGATCAAGCGCGACACCATCCGCGTGCTGTGCCATGTGCAGGTGCGCCGCGAAGACCCGGCCGAGGAAGAGGCGCGCCTGCGTCGCGAGGCCGAGGCCCTGGCCGAGCGCATGCAGTTCCAGCACGCCGAAGCCTCCGCCCTGGCCCAGCCGCAAGCGCTCGG
>NZ_AVOF01000039.1:0-11901 GCF_000465935.2 Pseudomonas sp. EGD-AK9 | reverse complement strand
AACCGCCACAAGCGCCTGCGCATCCAGGCCCCGCGCTGCCTGCCGGCGCTGCCGGGACTGGCGCGGCCCGGCAGCGCATGACCGTCCGGCGCCCGCAACGACCGCTCGGCGCTCGCCACCGGCCGTAAGGCGGGACTCGGCAGACGGGCGATTGACGGCCGCCGCGGCCACCGCATAATGCGGGGTATTCAGGCGAACGCCGTGCGTTCTGGCGGCAAACCGACGCGAACCGTCGCCCAAGCGGTGCCGGTCGCCAGCGCCCCGACCACCAGCCGCCGCACGCGTTGCCCAGAGGAGAGCCAGGATGAGCATGGAACGTCTCAGCCAGCAGGTCGATGCCTACGTCGCCTGGAAGCGCGAGTTGATGCGCGAGATCACCCGCTACCGCAGCTGGCTGGAGCACAATCGGCTCAACTCCGAGGCGGTACAGGCCAAGCTCGAACGCGCGCTCAAGCTGCTGCGCACCGACCACATCACCCTGGCCTTCGTCGGCGAGTTCTCCCGCGGCAAGACCGAACTGATCAACAGCCTGTTCTTCTCCGAGTACGGCCAGCGCATGCTGCCCTCGCATGCCGGGCGCACCACCATGTGCCCCACCGAGCTGTTCTTCGACCCGCGCTCGGAGCGCTCCTACATCCGCCTGCTGCCGATCGAGACGCGCACCGCCTCGGCCAGCGTGGCCCAGTTCAAGCGCATCCCGCGGCACTGGGTGAACATCCCCCTGGACACCAGCGACCCGGCCAACATGGCCCTGGCCTTCAGCCAGGTGGCCAAGACCAAACCGATGCCGGTGGAGCAGGCGATCCAGCTCGGCTTTCACCCGGACATGCTCGAAGGCACCGGCAAGCGCGGCCAGGTGCTGGTGCCGGCCTGGCGCCACGCCATGGTCAACTTCGACCACCCGCTGCTGCGCCAGGGCCTGCGCATCCTCGACACCCCGGGCCTCAACGCGCTCGGCAGCGAGCCGGAACTGACCCTGTCGATGCTGCCCAGCGCCCAGGCGATCATCTTCCTGCTGGCCGCCGACACCGGCGTCACCGCCAGCGACATGAGCATCTGGCAGCAACACATCCGCCAGCTCGACGAAGACACCCAGACCTGCCTGTTCGCCGTGCTGAACAAGATCGACGTGCTGTGGGACGACCTGGCCGGCGAGGCCTTCGTGCAGAACGCCATCGGCCAGATCCAGGCCGCCACCGCGCGCCAGCTGGGCATCGGCAAGGACGAGGTGCTGCCGCTGTCGGCCAAGCAGGCGCTGCTGGCCAAGGTGCGCAAAGACGAGGAGCTGCTGGCCCGCAGCCAGATGGCCAACCTCGAGACCCTGCTCTGCGAGCGCATCGTCGCGCAGAAGGAGCGCCTGATCGAAGACCGCGTGGTGCGCCAGGTGCTGGCCCTGCTCAACAACAGCCAGCACGTGCTGGGCCTGCGCCTGGAGAAGGTCGGCGAACAGCTCGCGCTGCTCGGCAACCACCAGCAGGACAACGGCCAGCTGCTGTTCGAGCTGACCGCCAAGACCAAGGAAGACCACAGCCTGCACCACAAGCGCCTGCTCGGGCTGAAGACCAACCAGCGCCTGGTCCAGCGCCAGGGCGAGCTGCTGCGCCACGCCGCGCGCGCCGAACGCCTGGAAGAACACCTGGACCAGGTCCGCCGCAACCTCACCGGCAGCTGGACCACGCTGGGCATCAACCAGGCCATCCTGCACTTCTTCCGCGCCGTGGAGCACGACCTACATGGCCTGGAGCAGGAAGCCGAGATGGCCAACAAGATGGTCGCCGCCCTCTACCGCCGGCACAACGAGGACAACCCGCTGCACGGCGTCGACGCACCGCAGTTCCAGGCCCAGCGCTACCTGCGCGAGCTGAAGAAACTGCAGGCCAAGGGCGACCAGTTCCGCCTGCACGTCAAGACCCTGCTCACCGAGCAGCGCAGCCTGACCCGACGCTTCTTCGCCACCCTCGCCCAGGAGGTGATCGGCCTGCACCAGCGCCTGCGCCAGGACGCCGAACAGTGGGCCGGCGACGCCCTGATGCCGCTGATGCAGCACACCCTGGAACACAAGCAGATGCTGGAAACCCATATGCTGCGGCTCAAATCCCTGGCCCAGGAAACCCAGCAGACGCGCAAGCGCAGCCAGCAACTGGCGCACTACCAGCAGGAGCTGGAACAGCAACTGGCCCAGGCCGCCGACATGCTGCGCATCCTCCGTCGCCCGGCGCCGGTGCAGCGCCAGGGCAAGGTGGTCAGCCTGCCCTCGGCGATAGGCGCGCAGGCCGGCGGCGAATAGCCGCGCACTGTGGCCGGAGCGGGCGCCAGCTCGCTTGCCGCTGCCGGCGGCGCTCTTTAGACTGGCGCCCTCCTCCGATTCGATAGCAGCGCCTCAATGCCCACTGCCTTTCCCGAAGATTCCGTAGGCCTGGTCAGCCCCCAGGTGCAGCGCTTCAGCGAGCCGCTGGCGCTGGCCTGCGGACGCAGCCTGGCCGAGTACGAACTGGTCGTCGAAACCTACGGCGAGCTGAATGCCGCACGCAGCAACGCGGTGCTGATCTGCCACGCCCTGTCCGGCCATCATCATGCCGCCGGCTACCACAGCCCGGACGATCGCAAGCCCGGCTGGTGGGACAGCTGCATCGGTCCCGGCAAGCCGATCGACACGCGCAAGTTCTTCGTCGTCAGCCTCAACAACCTCGGCGGCTGCAACGGCTCGACCGGTCCGAGCAGCGCCAACCCGGCCACCGGCAAGCCCTACGGCGCCGACTTCCCGGTGATGACCGTGGAAGACTGGGTGCACAGCCAGGCGCGCCTGGCCGATCGCCTGGGCATCGCGCAGTGGGCCGCGGTGATCGGCGGCAGCCTCGGCGGCATGCAGGCGCTGCAGTGGACCATCAGCTACCCCGAGCGCGTGCGCCACTGCCTGGCGATCGCCTCGGCGCCCAAGCTGTCGGCGCAGAACATCGCCTTCAACGAAGTCGCGCGCCAGGCCATCCTCACCGACCCGGAGTTCCACGGCGGGCATTTCCAGGAGCGCGGCGTGATCCCCAAGCGCGGCCTGATGCTGGCGCGCATGGTCGGCCATATCACCTACCTGTCCGACGACGCCATGGGCGAGAAATTCGGCCGCGGCCTGAAGAGCGAGAAGCTCAACTACGACTTCCACAGCGTCGAGTTCCAGGTCGAGAGCTACCTGCGCTACCAGGGCGAGGAGTTTTCCGGGCGTTTCGACGCCAACACCTACCTGCTGATGACCAAGGCGCTGGACTACTTCGACCCGGCCGCCGCCCACGACGGCGACCTGGCCAAGACCCTGGCCGCGGCCCAGGCGGATTTCTGCGTGATGTCCTTCACCACCGACTGGCGTTTCTCCCCGGCCCGCTCGCGGGAGATAGTCGATGCGCTATTGGCGGCGAAGAAGAACGTCTGCTACCTGGAGATCGACGCGCCGCAGGGCCACGACGCCTTCCTCATGCCGATCCCGCGCTACCTGCAGGCGTTCGGCAGCTACATGAAGCGGATCGAGGTATGAGCATGCGAGCGGATCTGGACATCATCCAGGAATGGATCGCCCCGGGCAGCCGCGTGCTCGACCTGGGCTGCGGCGACGGCGAGCTGCTGGCCTGGCTGCGCGAGCACAAGCAGGTGGCCGGCTACGGCCTGGAGATCGACCCGGAGAAGATCGCCACCTGCATTGAGCGCGGGGTCAACGTGATCGAGCAGAACCTCGACGAGGGCCTGGGCAACTTCGCCAGCGACAGCTTCGACGTGGTGGTCATGACCCAGTCGCTGCAGGCGCTGCACTACCCGGACAAGGTGCTGGCGGAGATGCTGCGGGTCGGCAAGACCTGCATCATCACCTTCCCCAACTTCGGCCACTGGCGCTGCCGCTGGTACCTGACCACCAAGGGCCGCATGCCGGTGTCGGATTTCTTGCCCTACACCTGGTACAACACGCCGAACATCCACTTCTGCACCTTCGAGGACTTCGAACGCCTGTGCCACGCCCAGGGCGCGCGGGTCGAGGAGCGCCTGGCGGTGGATCGCGACCATCGCCACGGTTGGGCCAGCCGAGTCTGGCCTAATCTATTGGGTGAGATCGGCATCTATCGCATCAGCGGTGCGAACTGAGCCATCGCCTGCCCGAGGAGAACCATCATGCGCCGCATCATCCCCTTCCTGATCGCCCTGTGCCTGGCCCTGCCGGCCGTCGCCGAACGCAAGCAGAGCTTCGGCGATCTCGACGTGCACTACAGCGTGTTCAACTCCAGCTTCCTGCAGCCGGACATCGCCGCGGCCGCCGGCCTGACCCGCAGCAAGACCCAGGGCGTGGTTAACGTCGCCGTGCTCAAGGCCGGCAAGGCCAGCACCGCGCAGGTCGGCGGCCAGGTGAAGAACCTGCTCGGGCAGATCACGCCCCTGACCTTCAAGCAGGTCACGGAAAGCGGCGCCATCTACTACCTGGCGCAGTTCCCCTTCTCCAGTCGCGAGGTGCTGAGCTTCACCCTTGAGGTGCAGCAGGGCGGCAACCCGCACAGTTTCAGCTTCAACCAGGAAATGTTCCCCGACGAATGACAGCCTTCAACGAACTGGTGCTGGCCAGCCACAACGCCGGCAAACTCAAGGAACTGCAGGCCATGCTCGGCGACGCCGTGCGCCTGCGCTCGATCGGCGAATTCTCCAGCGTCGAGCCGGAGGAAACCGGCCTGTCGTTCGTCGAGAACGCCATCCTCAAGGCACGCAACGCCGCACGCATCTCCGGCCTGCCGGCGCTGGCCGACGATTCCGGCCTGGCAGTGGATCATCTCGGCGGCGCCCCCGGCATCTACTCGGCGCGCTACGCGGACGGCCGGGGCGATGCGGCGAACAACGCCAAGCTGCTCGATGCCCTGAAAGATGTGCCGGACGCCCAGCGCGGCGCCCAGTTCGTCTGCGCCCTGGCCCTGGTGCGGCACGCCGACGACCCGCTGCCGATCCTCTGCGAGGGCCTGTGGCACGGCCGCATCCTGCACCAGGCGCGCGGCGAGCAGGGTTTCGGCTACGACCCGCTGTTCTGGGTAGAAGACTGTCAGCGCTCGGCCGCCGAACTGCCGGCGGCGGAAAAGAACCGCCTGAGCCACCGCGCCCGCGCCATGGCCCTGCTCAAGCAGCGGCTGGGGCTGGCGTGAGCCAGCACCCTGCGCCCCACTCCCCCGGCGCTGGGGAACGGGGCTTCGAGCTGCCGCCTCTGGCGCTCTATGTCCATATCCCCTGGTGCGTGAAGAAGTGCCCCTACTGCGACTTCAACTCCCACGCGGCCGGGCCGACGCTGCCGGAAGAGGAGTACGTCGACGCCCTGCTGGCCGACCTCGACGCCGACCTGGGCCAGGTGCATGGCCGGCCGCTGAGCTCGATCTTCTTCGGCGGCGGCACCCCCAGCCTGTTCTCCGACCGCGCCCTGGGCCGCCTGCTGGAAGGCGTCGAGCGCCGCGTGGCGTTCGCCGGCGACATCGAGATCACCCTGGAAGCCAACCCCGGCACCTTCGAGCAGGCCAAGTTCAAGGGCTACCGGGCGCTGGGCATCAATCGCCTGTCGATCGGCGTGCAGAGTTTCCAGGAGGCCAAGCTCAAGGCGCTGGGGCGCATCCACGACGGCAATGAGGCCGTGCGGGCCGCCGATATGGCGCGCGCCGCCGGCTTCGACAACTTCAACCTCGACCTGATGCACGGCCTGCCCGAGCAGAGCCTCGAGGACGCGCTGTTCGACCTGCGCACCGCCATCGCCCAGGCGCCGACGCACCTGTCCTGGTACCAGCTGACCATGGAGCCGAACACGCTGTTCTGGAGCCAGCCGCCGGTGCTGCCCGAGGACGACCTGCTGTGGGACATCCAGGAGGCCGGCCAGGCGCTGCTGGCGGCCGAGGGCTACGCCCAGTACGAGGTGTCCGCCTACGCCCAGCCCGGCAAGCAGGCGCGGCACAACCTCAACTACTGGACCTTCGGCGACTTCCTCGGCATCGGCGCCGGCGCCCACGCCAAGCTCAGCGACCCGCACGGGCGCATCCTGCGCACCTGGAAGACCCGCCTGCCCAAAGACTACCTGGACGCGGCCAAAGCCTTCCAAGCCGGCGAGCGCCTGCTCGGCGCCGACGAGCTGCCCTTCGAATTTCTCATGAACGTGCTGCGCCTCACCGACGGCGTGCCGGCGAGCCTGTTCACTGAGCGCACCGGTCTGCCCCTGGCCAGCCTGGACGCCGCCCGCACCGAAGCGCAGGCGCGCAAGCTGCTGCGCACCGAGCCCGAGCGGCTGTGCGCCACCGCCGAGGGCCAGCTGTTTCTCAACGATTTGCTGCAACACTTCTTGCCCTGATGGCTAAGGACACCGGATGGATCTCGTACTGGACCTGATCGTCACCCTCTCGCGCTGGAGCCGCAGCCACCTCGGCGACATTTCCCTGGCCATCATGGCCACCCTGCTGGTGCTGTTCGGCCCGGCCATCAACGCCTGGGTCCAGCGCACCATCGGCAACCTCAATTTCGTTCTGCGCACCCTGCTGTTCGTGGTGTTCTGCGCGGTCGGCTACGGCCTGGCCATCGTCTTCCTCACCCCCTGGCTGGCCAAGGGCCTGGCGCATTTCAACAACTTCACCCTGGCGCCGGTGCTGATCCTGATCTTCGTGGTGATCGGCATATTGGCCGACCGCAACTAAGGCCGGCAGCAGCATATACCGACTAAGGGCAACCACCAGGCCCAACACCGCCATAAAAAACGCCGCGACCCGGTAAAGGCGTCGCGGCGTTTCGCTCGAACATGCGGCCTGCGGCCGCGTGCCTCAGTTGCCCTCGCGGCGCAGCGCCTGCGGGGTGAAGTCGCGCGGGGTCAGCTTGGCGTCGAAGTCGTACATCTTCTCGTTGTTGTCCAGGCCGTCGGCGAAGTAGCGGCTGCCCTTGAAGTCGTAGATGGTCTCCAGGGTCGAGCCGAACATCGGCACCTCGTAGTAGCTGATCGGGTGGGCTTCCTGCAGGCCGATCAGTTCGCCGTGCCTGTCGTACAGGTCGACGGCGAGGATCTGCCAGCTGTCCTCGTCCAGGTAGAAGCGGCGCTTGGCGTAGGGATGGCTGAAACCGGTGCGCAGGTCCGCTTCGACCACCCAGACGCGGTGCAGCTCGTAGCGCAGCAGCTCGGGATTGACGTGCTTGGCCTGGAGGATATCGCCGTAGGCGATGCCCTTCTGGTGCACGGCGTAGCTGTTGTAGGGCACCAGCATCTCGCGCTTGCCCAGCAGCTGCCACTCGTAGCGATCCGGCGCGCCGTTGTAGGCGTCGACCTGGTCGGCGGTGGCCATGCCGTTGGTATCCGGCTGCAGGGTGTCGTAGGCCAGCATCGGCAGGCGCCGCACGCGGCGCTCGCCGCGGTTGAAGCGCCAGGCCTTGCGGATGGCGAGAATCTGGTCGAGGGTCTCCTGCACCACCAGGGCCGAACCGGCCAGCTTGGCCGGCGCCACCACCTTGTACTTGTAGTAGAACAGGGTGTTGTCCAGGTCCTGCGGCGCGACGCCGTCGCGGCCGTAGAGGAAATAGATGTCGCGCTCGAGCTTGAGCAGGTTGTAGCTGCCGTTGCTGAGCACCGCGGCCTGGTTGGTGGCCATGCTGATCTGGTCGCCACGGTAGCGCATGATATGGTTCCAGATCGCTTCCTGACCGTTCTGCGGCAACGGGAAGGGCACGCCGGAGGCGGCGCCCTGCACGCCGTTGCCGCCGGAGATCAGCTCGGCGTTGAGCGCGTTGAAGCGGGTGGCATCGTAGATGCGCTGCGGCGCCGCGGCGCTGCGCCGGGTGGGGAACACCCGCAGATAGTAGCCGGGGTTCTGTTGCAGCAGGGCCATGAGCCCCAGCGGCAGCTGTTGTTCATGCTGCGCCAGGTTGCCGGCGTCGACCCGATACTGCATGGCGTCGGCGGCATAGGGATCGGGGTGGTGCATGCCCGGCTGGTAATTGGCCAGCGGCGTAGCCAGGCCGCCGCTCCAGGCGGGAATGGTGCCGGCGGCATTGCCGGCGCGTTCGCCGCCCAGCGGTGTCAGCTCCTGGCCCAGGCGCGCGGCCTGGCTGGCATCGACCTTGGCCTGGGCCTGCAGGGCCAGGGCGCTCAGCAGCAGAATGGAAACCGATCTCAACACAATGCTCTCCTCACGGCGCCGCGGCAGCGGCGTCGCTGTTATCCGCGCGGCCCGCGGCCGCGCTTATCGTTTTGTTGTGTCTGCGGTGAGGTGCCGTCCTGGCCGTCGGGTTATCCCGATCTGCTTAGGCGTCCTGCCATTTTTGGCGAAGCGGTGGGGATGTGCAGCGGTGATCACTCCTGGCGCTGGAACTTGAGGTCCCATACGCCATGACCGAGGCGTTCGCCGCGGCGCTCGAACTTGGTTACCGGGCGCTCCTCAGGGCGCGGCACGTAGCTGCCGTCGGTGGCCAGGTTGCGGTAGCCCGGCGCGGCGTTCATCACCTCGAGCATGTGCTCGGCGTAGTTCTCCCAGTCGGTGGCCATGTGCAGCACGCCGCCGATCTTCAGCTTGCTGCGCACCAGCTCGGCGAAGGCCGGCTGAACGATGCGCCGCTTGTGGTGCCGGGCCTTGTGCCAGGGATCGGGGAAGAACAGCAGCACGCGATCCAGGCTGGCATCGGCCACGCACTGGCGCAGCACTTCCAGGGCATCGCAGCTGTACACCCGGACGTTGCTCAGGTTCTGCGCCATCACCCCGTTGAGCAGGGCGCCGACGCCGGGCTTGTGCACCTCGACGCCGATGAAGTCCTGCTCCGGCGCGGCGGCGGCCATCTCCAGGGTGGAATGGCCCATGCCGAAGCCGATCTCGAAGGTGCGCGGCGCGCGGCGCCCGAACAGCTCGTCGAAATCGCGCAGGCCGTCTTCCAGCTCCAGGCCGAACAGCGGCCAGCCCTTGTCCAGGCCGCGCTGCTGACCCTCGGTCATGCGCCCGGCGCGCATCACGAAGCTCTTGATGGTGCGGAGCCGGCGACCGTCTTCGGTTGTTTCGGGCTGTTGCGTGTCAGTCATGCGGAACTCGTTATTTGATCAGGCCATCCAGCGGCGACGACGCGCTGGCATAGAGTTTCTTCGGCATGCGCCCGGCAAGATAGGCCAGGCGCCCGGCTTCCACCGCGTACTTCATGGCCTGGGCCATGAGCACGGGGTTGTCGGCATGGGCGATGGCGCTGTTCATCAGCACCGCCTCGCAGCCCAGCTCCATGGCGATGGTGGCGTCGGAGGCGGTGCCCACGCCGGCGTCGACCAGCACCGGCACCTTAGCCTCTTCGAGGATGATGCGCAGGTTGTAGGGGTTGCAGATGCCCAGGCCCGAGCCGATCAGGCCGGCCAGCGGCATCACCGCGACGCAGCCCATGTCCGCCAGCTGACGGGCGATGATCGGGTCGTCGCTGGTGTAGACCATCACGTCGAAACCGTCCTTGACCAGAATCTCGGCGGCCTTGAGGGTCTCGATCACGTTGGGGAACAGGGTCTTCTGGTCGGCCAGCACTTCCAGCTTGACCAGCTTGTGGCCGTCGAGCAGCTCGCGCGCCAGGCGGCAGGTACGCACGGCGTCGGCGGCATCAAAGCAGCCGGCGGTGTTGGGCAGGATGGTGTACTGGTCGGGGCTGATCACGTCGAGCAGATTCGGCTCGCCCGGATTCTGGCCGATATTGGTACGGCGCACCGCCACGGTGACGATCTCGGCGCCGGAGGCGGCGATGGCGTCGCGGGTCTCGTCCATATCCTTGTACTTGCCGGTGCCGACCAGCAGACGCGACTGGTAGGTGCGGCCGGCCAGGGTGAAGGGCTTGTCGCTGCGAACTTGGCTCATGGAGAAACTCCTCAAGGGGATCAACCGCCGCCGATAGCGTGCACCACTTCCACCTGGTCGCCCTCGGCGAGCCGGGTGCTGTCGTGCTGGCTGCGTGGAACTATGTCCAGATTGAGCTCGACCGCCACGCGGCGCCCGGCCAGGTCAAGACGGGCCAGCAGGTCCGCGACGCTCTGGTTGTCGGGCAGCTCGAAGGGTTCACCATTCAACTGAATGCGCATGACGGCTCGGTCACAACTAGTAAGAGGGCCGGCATTCTAGCCCGATAGCCAGCCGCGACCAAGGCTAAAAGGCGCCATTCGTCCTCAAATCTGACGCCCGAGTCAGGTCAATTTCCAGGCCGCCAGGCCCAGGCACAGCCAGCCCAGCAGAAAGGCGACACCGCCGAAGGGGGTGACGATGCCCAGCTTGCCGATGCCGCTCAGGGTCAGCAGATAGAGGCTGCCGGAGAACAGCAGGATACCCAGGGCGAAGGCGCCGCCGGCCAGGTTGACCAGGCGCCCCGGAGCCTGCAGCGCCAGCAGGCCGACGCCGAACAGGGCCAGGGCATGGATCAGCTGGTAGTGGCTGCCGGTCTGGAACACCGCCAGATGCTCCGGACTCAGGCGCGCCTTGAGGCCGTGGGCGGCGAAGGCGCCGAGGGCGACGCCGGTAAAGCCGGCGAAGGCCGATAGCAACAACCAGAGACGAGCCATATACCCTCCAGGGCGCAGTGGAAAATCGGCGCAGTTTAACCGTTGAACCGGCCTGCCCAGGGATTGTCAGTGTCGCACCCACCGCCGCCGGGGCTTCAACTGCTGAAGACTCCGCGAGAATCGCGTCGTTCTTGCTGCCTGCCATCCCAGCAGGCCACCGCAGGCAACGTCAAAAATTGCTCCCGGCATTTTTTTGTTTTAATAGCGCCTTTCTCGCTCACCCCGGACTCCGATGCTCCGCACCCTGACCCGCCGCCTGCTGAAACTCGTGCTCTGGCTGATGCTGGCCAGCGCACTGCTGGTGCTCGCCCTGCGCTGGCTGCCGCCGCCCGGCACGGCGCTGATGCTCGAGCGCAAGCTCGCGTCCTGGGGCACGCAACAGCCGCTGGAGCTCAAGCGCCAGTGGCGGCCCTGGAACCAGCTGCCGGATCATCTGAAGATGGCGGTGATCGCCGCCGAAGACCAGAAATTCGCCGAACACTGGGGCTTCGACCTCGGCGCCATCCAGGCCGCGCTGGCGCACAACCAGAGCGGTGGCTCGCTACGCGGCGCCAGCACCCTCAGCCAGCAGGTTGCCAAGAACCTGTTCCTCTGGTCCGGCCGCAGCTGGCTGCGCAAGGGCCTGGAGGCCTGGTTCACCGCGCTGATCGAGCTGCTCTGGTCGAAGGAGCGCATCCTCGAGGTCTACCTCAACAGCGTCGAATGGGGCGACGGCATCTTCGGCGCCGAGGCGGCCGCGCAGCATCACTTCGGCGTCGGCGCGCCCTATCTGGATCGCCAGCAGGCCAGCCAGCTGGCGGCGGTGTTGCCCAACCCGCTGCGCTGGAGCGCCGGCCGCCCGGATCGCTATGTCGCCCGCCGCGCCGCCTGGATTCGCCAGCAGTCGCTGCAACTGGGCGGCGGGCACTACCTCAACCAGCTCAAGCCAGTCAGGCCCAGCTGGTGGCCAAGATAACTGTGGGATGCGCCGGGTGACGCCGCTTTCATCGGTGCGCGCGGCCTAGGGACGAGGCGCGAACGCGCGCTTGGGCACGGCATGCAGCAGTTCTACCTCATCGCCCTGCAGATGCACCGTCAGCCCCCATTGTGGATAGACCCAGGCCTGCCCCGCGGCCAGTTCCAGACTCAGCCGCGGCTGACCCAGCGTCGCCGCCACGCGCTCGGCGGCCAGAGCGGCCGGCGGTTCGAGACTCACCGCGCGTACGGCAAACCCCGCCATCTGCTCGGCCAGCGCCGTACCCAGCAGTTGTTCGGCATCGCCGGCGCGCAAGCCCTGGGCGGCCAGCAGGCTGTCGCCCTGGGCCTCGCTCAGGGCCAGCTCGGCCTCCAGCGCCCAGCTGCCCTCGGCCCCCGCCAGCTCCGCC
>NZ_AVOF01000038.1:0-11909 GCF_000465935.2 Pseudomonas sp. EGD-AK9 | reverse complement strand
AGCGACAGCGGCGCCGTGATCTCCGCCGTTGCCGGTGCCGGCGCCTCGCGCCCTTGCATCAGCCAGGCCGCAGCGACGCCGACCAGCACCACGGCCAGCGCCAGCAGATGCTTCTTCGGCAAGGCGAAGCCGGCACTCGCCCCCCGCCCGGCGGCGCGCTGCGCCAGCATCTGCTCCACCAGCAGCTCGCGCGCCTCCTGGTTGATCGCCCCCGGCCAGCCCTGGGAACGCAGATGAATCTCCTCGATCTGCTCCTCGTTCAGCACCTCGATACCCTGCCCAGCACCGTCGAGGCGCTGCGCCAGATAATCGCGCGTCTCCTCCTCGTTGTAGGGCTGCAGTTCGATAGCGTGGTAGCACTCCTCGCCGCCAGCCAGGGCCTCGAGCCGCCCCAGCAGCTCGGGCTCGGCGAACAGGAACACATGCGGGCGCCCCTCGCCATTCCCCGCCGCCAGCGCCAGCACGGTCTTCAGCGCAGCATCGTCGAGCTGATCGGCATCGTCGATCAGCAGATAGACCTCCTGGCCGGTCAGCGCCAACTGCGCGACCTGCGCCAGGATCGAGCGCAGGTCGGCCTGGGCCACGGACAACCCCTGGGCGACCTGGCGCAGCAGAGCGTCGCTGCCGCCCACACCCTGGGCCAGCACGACGCTCTGCACCGCCTGTTTGTTGGTACTGGCGACCAGCGCCTGGCGCAGCAGGGTCTTGCCACTGCCTTTCGGGCCGACTACCGCCAGCAGCAGCTGGCTATAGCGCGCCAGATGGTGCAACTGGCCCAGCACCGGCTTGCGCTGCGCCGGAAAAAACTTGAAGCCGGGCACCCGCGGCGCGAAGGGGTCGTGACTGAACTGGTAATGCGCCAGGAAAGCTTCGTCAGCATGCAGACTGGTCATGGATCACTCTTCAAGAGTTGAACGACTGAGCCAACGCGGCGTAGTCGCTGCGCAGCGTGGCGTCGAGAATTTCACGCGGGTAGTCGGCGGTGACCACGGCCTCGCCCAGGCGCTTGAGCAGCACCAGGCGCAACTGGCCATCGAGCACCTTCTTGTCCACCGCCATATGTTCGAGAAACTGCGCCGGGGTCATGTCCCGCGGCGGCACCACCGGCAAACCCGCCGCCTGCAGCAGACGGACGCCGCGATCGCGCTCGGCCACCGACAACCAGCCCAGGCGATGGGACATCTCCAGCGCCATCACGGTGCCCGCGGACACCGCCTCGCCGTGCAGCCACACGCCATAACCCTGCTCGGTCTCGATGGCATGACCGAAGGTATGGCCGAGGTTCAGCGTCGCCCGCACTCCGGACTCGCGCTCGTCGGCACCGACCACCCGCGCCTTGGCCGCACAGGAGCGCTCGATGGCATAGGTCAGCGCCGCCTGATCCAGACTGCGCAGCGCCGGCATATTGGCCTCGAGCCAGCCGAGGAAGGGCTCGTCGCAGATCAGTCCGTACTTGATCACCTCCGCCAGTCCGGCAGAGAGCTCACGTGCGGGCAAGGTGTTCAGGCTTGCCGTGTCGATCAGCACCGCCTTGGGCTGGTAGAAGGCGCCGACCATGTTCTTGCCCAGCGGGTGGTTGATCCCGGTCTTGCCGCCGACCGAGGAATCGACCTGCGACAGCAGGGTGGTCGGCACCTGAATGAAATCCACACCGCGCTGATAACAGGCCGCGGCAAAACCGGCCATGTCGCCGATCACCCCGCCGCCCAGAGCCACCACGGTGGTACGCCGGTCGTGGCGCGCCGTCAGCAGGCCGTCGAAGATCAGCTGCAGGGTCTCCCAGTTCTTGAACGCCTCGCCATCCGGCAACACCACCGAGGCCACATTGAACCCCGCCAAGGACTGCAGCAGGCCCTGCAGATAGAGCGGCGCGACGGTTTCGTTGGTCACCACCGCCACCTGCCGCCCGCCGATATGCCGTGCCAGCAGCTCGGGCTGGGACAGCAGATCACTGCCGATATAGATGGGATAGCTGCGCTCGCCGAGTTCAACGTGAAGAGTCTGCATGAGGCCCCCAGAATCAAAAGGGCTCTAGAATAGCGCAGTTCGCCCCGCGCTTTAACGGGGCAACAAGGCTTCCAGGCGCGCCAGGATTTCCTGCACCACCATGCGCGGTGGGCGCTCGTCCGTTTCGATGACGATATCGGCGACCTCCCGGTACAACGGATCGCGCACCGCCATCAAATCCCGCAGCACCTGGGCCGGGTTGGCCGTACGTAACAGGGGACGATTGCGATCGCGCGAAGTACGGTCGATCTGCTGCTCCACCGAGGTATGCAGGTACACCACCCGCCCCCCGGCATGCAGCGCCTGGCGATTCTCCGGACGCATCACCGCGCCACCTCCGGTGGCGAGCACCAGGCCGTCCTGCTGCGACAACTCGGCGATCACCGCCTGCTCCCGCTCACGAAAACCCTGCTCCCCCTCGACATCGAAGATCCAGGGAATATCGGCACCGGTGCGCTGCTCGATCTCCTTGTCGGAGTCCTTGAAGGGCAAACGCAGTTCTTTAGCAAGCAAACGCCCGATGGTGCTCTTTCCAGCTCCCATCGGGCCAACGAGGATTACATTCCGCACTTAGGTCATCGGTTCACGGCAATGGCTTGGTTGTTCATGATGCGCGGAGTGAGGAAAACCAGCAACTCGGCCTTGTTGTCGGCGACGATATCGCGGCGGAACAACCGCCCCAGATAAGGAAGGTCGCCGAGGAAAGGAACCTTCTCGACCGCCTTGGTCTGGGTATTGGAGAACACGCCACCGAGCACGATGGTCTCGCCATCGTTGACCAGCACCTTGGCATTGACCTCGTTCTTGTTGATCGGTGGCACGCCATTCAGGGCGCGAGCAAAGTCGGGCGCATCCTTGGTGACCTTGACCTCCATGATGATGCGGTTGTCCGGGGTGATCTGCGGCGTCACCTCCAGCGACAGAGCAGCCTCCTTGAAGGATGTGCTAGTGGCGCCGCTGGAGCTCGCCTCCTGGTAGGGAACCTCCTGCCCCTTCAGAATCTTGGCCGTTTCCTTGTCCGAGGTCACGACCTTTGGCTGGGAGACAATCTCACCATTACCGGTTTTTTCCATGGCCGAGAGCTGCAGGTCCAAAGTCACATTGTCCGTCAGGAAGCCGATGCCGATACCCGAGGTACTGCCGACCACACCCATGTCGACGAAGGGCACAGGCGAAACACCGTCCTCCAGCGTGAAGTCACCCACCGTATCGGTTCCTGGCAGGAATGCCTGCCCATCGTCGAACGAGGTAGCGCCATCCTTGCCGTAAACGCTCCAGTTCCCACGAGTATGCGCTCCGCCCCAACGCACACCCAAGGCCTTGTCGTAGTCCACGTTGGCCTCGACGATGCGCGCCTCGATCATCACCTGACGCACAGGGATATCGAGCTGGGCGACGATACGGCGCAATTCGTCCAGACGTTCCTGAGTCTGGTAGGCAATGATGCTGTTGGTACGGTCGTCGACGGTAATCGAGCCGCGGGTATCGGCCGCCCCCTCAGCCCCGGTCACCGACTGGAACAGCTTGGCCATGTCGGAGGCTTTGGCGTAGTTGACTTGAATCAGCTCGCGACGCAGCGGTGCCAGTTCGGCGATCTGCTTCTGAGCCTCGAGCTCCTGGCGCTCGCGCGCCGCGATCTCGTCGGCCGGAGCGACCAGCAGCACGTTGCCCACCTTGCGCTTGTCCAAGCCCTTGGTCTTGAGCACCAGATCCAGCGCCTGGTCCCAGGGCACGTTCTGCAGACGCAGGGTGATATTGCCGGTGACCGTATCGCTGGCCACCAGGTTCAGGTCGGTGAAATCGGCGATCAGCTGCAGCACCGAACGCACGTCGATGTCCTGGAAGTTAAGCGACAGCTTCTCGCCGCTGTAGGCAAAACGCTCGGCCTTGCGGCGCTCGGCGTCATCCTGGGTCAGCGGCTTGATGCTGATGGTTAGCTTGTTGTCGGTCTGATAGGCAAGATAGTCATACAGCCCCGTCGGCTCGATGAGGATACTGGTCTTGTCGGAACTGCCAGTGGCGCTGACGAACTGCACTGGCGTTGCGAAATCCTTCACATCCAGGCGCACGCGCAAAGACTCCGGTAGTTGAGTCTTGGCGAAATCCAAGCGGATCTTCCCACTCTGCTCCTGAATATCGGGGCTCACCGAAGCATCGGAAAGCGTAATCACCACATTACCCTCACCCTGCTCGCCACGCTGGAAATCGATATTACTTATCGATTTTGCTTGTGGCCCATATGCCTTGGGCGAGGTAACAGGGACAGCCTGTGCAACAGGAGGCGTCGAGACCGTAGCGCCAGAGGAGCCTTCGCCAACCAGCACGAAGAGGTTGTTACCATCCACGCGAGTACTGTAAGGCGCCAACGAAGTAAGATTAACAATGAGACGCGTGCGATCCTTAGCCTCGACAATGGTCACACTGCGAGCATTACCAACACCAAGCTCCTTATTCTTCGCACCAAGCTTGTTGGCCACCCCCGGCAAATCCAATGCAATTCGTGCTGGCTGCTCGATGGTATAGCCACGCGGCGCCACGACAGGTTCGTCGAACGACAGTTTGAGTTCAACGCGGTCGCCTGGAAGGCTGGCCACATCCAGCGCCTGCAGGTTAGCCGCCAGCGTGGCGGATGAAAGCATGGTCGCCAGCAAGGCAACGCTTATACGCGACAAGGAGCCGTTCATATTCATATTCCGTTGGGCAGACAGATTATTTATTTTCATACTCGCTTCGCTCCCTTAAGAGCGCTCCTTTAAGGAAAGGCTACGTGGCCGCTCCAACCAACCGCCCTCGCCATCCGGAACGATTTCCATCACATCCACCTTGGACTCATCGATCGCGAGAATTTTTCCGTGATTACGCCCGAGGTAGTCGCCTACTTTTACTCGGTGCACGCCACCAGCACCGCTAACCAGAGCATAGAAACCCGTCGCATTTTCGAGTGTCCCGACCATCACGAAAGTTTCTATGTTAAAGCCCTCGAGAAATTGCTTGGCGCGCGCCTCATCAGGCTTAATTTCCTGAGTTCCCTTTTGACGGCTAACCACATCCACCCTGACAGGGGGCTGAAAGGGGCTTCGCAATGAGGCGGCACGATAAGTGAAGCTTTCATAGGGTTGAAACTTGGGCAACGGCTCAATCGCACCCTTGGGGCGCGCGCGCACCTCATCCATATAAGCGCGCAGATCGGCAAAGTCGCCACCCGAACCACAACCAACCAGTACAGACAAAGCCAAGACCAGAGCTAAACGAGAAAGGCGCATCACTGTACCCCCTTGTCATTGTAACGATAGGTCTTGGCCAGTATCCGCATACTCAACCTGCTGGAACTTTCCTTACTTTCCGGAAGCAATTCGAAGTCATGCAACGTCACGATACGCGGCAAGCTGGCCACGCCGCTGACGAAGGTCGCGAGATCGTGATAGCCGCCGACCACCTTGATCTCGATGGGCAGTTCTATATAGAACTGCTGCGCCACTTCCGGCAGCAACTTGATCTCGGAAAACTCCAGACCGCTCCCCAGCCCGGTGCGCGTGATATCTTCCAGCAAACCAGGCACTTCGGTATCACTTGGCAACTGCCTCAGCAGCGCGCCAAACGAGACTTCCATTTCTTTCATCTGTTCCTTGTAAGCCTCCAGGTTTGCGGCCTGGAAAGCCTTGCTGGAAAACTGCTCTTTCAGCGTAACCTCTTCACGCTCCTGCCTCTCCAACAGCTCTCGCAGCTCTTTCAAATGGAGGTTGTAACCCAGTGCCAGTACAACAGCCAGCAGCAAAAAACCCGCAATGAATTTAACCGCTGCCGGCCATGACCCAACGTTGTTAAAGTCAAGGTCATTGAAATCAATATTGCGCAGACCTTCGAGCGACTCGCGCACACTCATTTCCCAGCCTCCGTTTCTTCCAGCTGCGGCTGGGTTTGCTGAACAGTCAGCTGAAACACGTTGGCCTGATCCACGGCCCCTGCAGTAACAGCCTTGACCTCGGTCAAGTTAGGCGCTTGCAACCAATCGGAACCATCCAGGTTGCGCATCAGATTGGAAACGCGATTGTTCGACTCCGCCGCACCGACAATGGCGATGCTCTTACCGCTCATCTTGACGCTGGTGAAATACACGCCATCGGGCAGGGTTCTCACCAACTGATCGAACACCCGCGCCGTGATCGGGCGATTGCCCTGTAGATCCTGAATGATCTTCATCCGCTCCAGCAGCTGCTGACGGCGGGTCTTCAGCTCGCTGATTTCCTTGATCCGCGCGTCCAGAACGGCGATTTCCTTCTTGATGAAGTTGTTGCGCGCATTCTGCTGTTCGATGGCGGCGTTGAGCAGTTGATCGCCAAGGAAAACCACGCCGGCGGCCACGACGAGCACCCCCACCAGGGTCACCAGGAAACGCTGCTTGCGCTCTTCGCGCAGCTGTTCGCGCCAGGGAAGTAAGTTGATCCGTGCCATCAGTCGAAACTCCTCATCGCCAGACCACAGGCAATCATCAGTGCCGGCGCGTCACTGGCCAGTGCGCCAGCATTGACCTTGCTACTCAGCGCCATGTCGGCGAAGGGATTGGCCACGAGAGTTTGCGTGCCGATCTTCTGCTGGATCAGGCGGTCGAGGTCGGGGATGGAGGCGGTACCGCCCGCCAGGAGGATGTAGTCGACATCGTTGAACTGGCCGGCGGCGAAGAAGAACTGCAGGGAGCGCGACACCTGCTGGACCACGGCCTCCTTGAACGGCTGCAGCACCTCGCTTTCGTAGTCGTCGGGCAGACCGCCCTGCTTCTTCGCCAGACCGGCCTCTTCGACCGACAGGCCGTAGCGGCGCTGCACTTCCTCGGTCAGCTGCTTGCCGCCGAACAGTTGCTCGCGGGTATAGATGGTGCGCCCATTGTGCAGCACGCTGAGGGTGGTCATGGTGGCGCCGATATCGACCACGGCCACCGTCAGCTCGTCATGGCCGCCACCCAGCTGGGCTTCGAGCAGGCCGTAGGCGCGCTCGAGCGCGTAGGCCTCGACATCCACCACCTTAGCGGTCAGACCGGCAAGCGCCAGGGCGGCTTCGCGCACTTCGACGTTCTCCTTGCGACAGGCCGCCAGCAGCACCTCGACCCGTTCCGGGTTGCGCGCGGCAGGGCCCTGCACTTCGAAATCGATGGCGACTTCTTCGAGCGGATAGGGAATGTACTGGTCGGCCTCGATCTTCAGCTGGTTTTCCAGCTCGTCGTCGGAAAGCCCGGCCTCCATCTCGATGGTCTTGGTGATGACCGCCGAACCGGCAACCGCCACGGCGGCCGTCTTGACCCCGGTCTTGGCCTTGGCCAGCACCCGCGACAAGGCCTGACCGACCCCCTCCAGCTCGGCGATGTTCTTCTCCACCACAGCGTTTGGAGGGAGCGGCTCGACTGCGTAAGCCTCTACCTTGTAGCGGCTTCCCGAGCGACTCAATTCGAGGAGCTTGACCGAGGTCGAGCTGATATCGATCCCCAGCAGCGTATTCGCTTTCTTATTGAAGAGCCCTAGCACGACCGTTTTCCTATTGGCATCCGCGACTTACGGACTATTTATGTTTTTCCACATTAAATATCAGTCTTGACAGAAGCGCAAATGGCTACCCGGGAAAAAAAACGCTTATAATGTGATCAGCTTTTCCCTTTTAGCCTCAGCTCCTGCTTAACTCATTCTTTTACTTGGAATTCCGAACATTTTGATACGCCTGCTGAAGTTCTTCTGGTGGTCTTGCGTTGCCGTTTTCTGTGGGCTGTTGCTCAGTTTCAGCGGCGCGTTTCTTTATCTTAGTCCGACCCTTCCCTCCGTCGAGTCGCTGCGCCAGGTGCAGCTGCAGATCCCCCTGCGCGTCTACAGCAGCGATGCCAAGCTGATCGCCGAGTTCGGCGAGATGCGCCGCTCGCCGATTCGTTTCGACGAAATTCCCAAGGAATTCATCAGCGCCCTGCTGGCCGCCGAGGACGATAATTTCGCCAATCATTATGGCGTCGACGTGACCAGCCTGATGCGCGCTGCCACGCAATTATTGAAAAGCGGGCAGATCCAGACTGGCGGCAGCACCATCACCATGCAGGTGGCGAAGAACTTCTTCCTCACCAGCGAGCGCAGCTTCTCGCGCAAGATCACCGAGATCCTCCTGGCCCTGCAGATCGAGCGCGAGCTGAGCAAGGACGAGATCCTCGAGCTCTACGTCAACAAGATCTATCTGGGCAATCGCGCCTACGGCATCGAGGCGGCGGCGCACGTCTACTACGGCAAGTCGATGCGCGAGCTGAACCTGGCGCAGATGGCCATGATCGCCGGCCTGCCCAAGGCGCCTTCGCGCTACAACCCACTGGTCAATCCAACCCGCGCCAAGGAGCGTCGCGACTGGATTCTCGGCCGCCTCTACCGCCTCGGCCGTATCGACCAGGCCACTTACGAGACCGCCCTGGCCGAAGAGGTCGATGCCCGTTACCACGTCCCCGCCCCCGAACTCAGCGCCCCCTACATCGCCGAGATGGCCCGCGCGGAGATGGTCGGCCGCTACGGCAGCGAGGCCTACACCGAGGGTTTCAACGTCACCACCACGGTGCCCAGCCAGCTGCAGGAAGTGGCCAACAGCGCGCTGCGCGAAGGCCTGATCGACTACGACCAGCGCCACGGCTATCGCGGCCCGGAAAGCCGCCTGCCGGGCATGACCCGCGAGACCTGGCTCGCCGAGCTGGGCAAGTTCCGCAGCATCGGCGGCCTGGAGCCGGCCGTGGTGACCCAGGTGGAGAAGAGCGGCATCCTCGTGCTGACCCGCGGCGGCGAGGAGCAGGCGGTGTCCTGGGACAGCATGAAATGGGCGCGCCCCTTCCTCAGCACCAACAGCCTCGGCCCGCGCCCGCAGCAGCCGGCGGACGTCGCCCAGGTCGGTGACATCGTGCGCGTGCAGCGCCAGGCTGACGGCAGCCTGCGCTTCCTGCAGATTCCGGCGGCGCAGAGCGCGCTGGTGTCGCTCGACCCCTACAGCGGCGCCATCCAGGCCCTGGTCGGCGGCTTCTCCTTCGACCAGAGCAACTACAACCGCGCCGTGCAGGCCAAGCGTCAGCCCGGCTCCAGCTTCAAGCCCTTCATCTACAGCGCGGCGCTGGACAGCGGCTACACCGCCGCCACTCTGGTCAACGACGCGCCGATCATCCTTTCCGACGACTACCTGTCGCAGAAATGGCGGCCGAAGAACGACAACAACACCTTCCTCGGCCCGATCCGTCTGCGCGAGGCGCTGTACAAGTCACGCAACCTGGTTTCCATCCGCCTGCTGCAGGACATGGGCATCGATCGCAGCCTGCGCTACATCGAGCGCTTCGGCTTCGAGCCGCAGGATCTGCCGCGCAACCTGTCGCTGGCCCTCGGCACCGCCAGCCTGACCCCGCTGGAAATCGCCGAAGGCTGGGCCACCTTCGCCAACGGCGGCTACAAGATCGAGCCTTACCTGATCGAGCGCATCGATGACCGCAACGGCAAGCCGCTGTTCCACGCCAATCCGGCGCGAGTGCCGAGCAACGCGCCGGCCACGGACAGCGCCACGCTGACGGTGAACGCCACGGCCGAGCTGCCGCTGGAGGAACCCAAGGTCGCCGAGCAGATCATCGATGAACGCACCGCCTACATCATGACCAGCATGCTGCAGGACGTGATCAAGCGCGGCACCGGCCGCCGCGCCCTGGCCCTGGGGCGCGACGACCTGGCAGGCAAGACCGGCACCACCAACGAATCCAAGGACAGCTGGTTCTCCGGCTACAACGCCGACTACGTGACCACCGTCTGGGCCGGTTTCGACCAGCCGGAAAGCCTCGGCCGCCACGAATACGGCGGCACCGTGGCGCTGCCGATCTGGATGAGCTACATGGGCGCCGTGCTCAAGGATCGCCCCAGCCACCGACCCAAGGAACCCAAGGGCCTGCTCACCCTGCGCGTCGACCCGCTCAGCGGCCGCGCCGCGGCGCCCGGTACGCCGGATGCCTACTTCGAGCTGTTCAAGAGCGAGGATTCGCCGCCGCCGATGAGCGAGTTCGAGCCCGGCATGGGCGTTCCCGGCAGCCCGCTGCCGGCCGACGAAATGGCGCCGATCGATCTGTTCTAGAACAGCCCCAGGCTAGACCGACGAAGCCTGATCCGACGAGCACTCCCGGATCACCCTTCGGCCAAGGCGAGGCCTTTCTGCAGGCAATAAAAAACCCGCCGAAGCGGGTTTTTTATTGCCTGGCCTTAGCCGTTGAACACTTCGTCCACCGAGTTCAGCGGGTAGTGCTTCGGATAGGGCAGCGTGGCCACGCCGGACTCGATGGCGGCCTTGGCCACGGCATCGCAGACCACGGTGATCAGGCGGCGGTCCATCGGCTTGGGAATGATGTACTCGCGGCCGAACTCCAGCTTGATACCGCCATAGGCGTCGCACACGTCCTGCGGCACCGGCAGCTTGGCCAGGTCGCGCAGGGCCAGGGCGGCGGCGATCTTCATTTCCTCGTTGATGCGGGTGGCGCGTACGTCCAGGGCACCGCGGAAGATGAAGGGGAAGCCCAGCACGTTGTTGACCTGGTTCGGGTAGTCGGAACGACCGGTGGCCATGATCACGTCGTTGCGGGTCTCGTGCGCCAGCTCCGGCTTGATTTCCGGATCCGGGTTGGAGCAGGCGAAGACGATCGGGTTGGCCGCCATGCGCTTGAGGTCTTCCGGGCTCAGCAGGTTGGCGCCGGACAGGCCGACGAACACGTCGGCGCCATCGAGGGCATCGGCCAGGGTGCGCTTGTCGGTCTCGGTGGCGAACACCGCCTTGTACTGGTTGAGGTCGTCGCGACCGGCGTGGATCACGCCCTTGCGGTCGAGCATATAGATGTTCTCGACCTTGGCGCCCATGCTCACCAGCAGCTTCATGCAGGAGATGGCGGCGGCGCCGGCGCCGAGGCAGACGATCTTCGCCTGCTCCAGGGTCTTGCCGGCGATTTCCAGGGCGTTGAGCATGCCGGCGGCGGTGACGATGGCGGTGCCGTGCTGGTCGTCGTGGAACACCGGAATGTCGCACTGTTCGATCAGCGCGCGCTCGATCTCGAAGCACTCGGGGGCCTTGATATCTTCCAAGTTGATGCCGCCGAAGGTGATGGAGATGCGTTTCACGGTGTCGATGAAGGCCTGCGGGCTCTCGGAGTCGACTTCGATGTCGAACACGTCGATGCCGGCGAAACGCTTGAACAGCACGCCTTTGCCTTCCATCACCGGCTTGGAGGCCAGCGGGCCGAGGTTACCCAGACCGAGGATCGCGGTGCCGTCGGAAATCACTGCCACCAGGTTGCCTTTACCGGTGTAGCGGTAGGCCAGCTCGGCGTCGCGGGCGATTTCGCGGACCGGCTCGGCGACACCCGGGCTGTAGGCCAGCGACAGGTCGCGGGCGGTGGCGGTGGCTTTGGTCAACTCGACGCTCAGCTTACCCGGGCGGGGTTGAGCGTGATATTCGAGAGCGGCAGTTTTGAGATCTGACATAGTGGCATTTCCGCTTTTGTTGGCTGTTGAACGGGCAGGCGGCCGAGGATACGCAAGTTGTATACAGCTGCACAAGACCGTTCGGTCGCTATTGAATCGACCGGCTAGCGCAGGGTTTTCAGCCAGTCGCCGGGACGCGGCTCACCGCCGGGATAGAGCCCGTTGAGCAGGCGCAGCTGGGCTTCGCCGTCACCCGGCAGCGGGCTGTCCTTGGCCAGCGCCGCCAGGCTCTGCCCGGCCTTGGCGCGGGCCAGGCGCAGGCGCACCGGCTCGGCCAGCTTGCGTTCCTCGGCCTTGAGCGGGCGGTAGCTGCGGATCACCTCGAGGAAATGCTGGTCCTGGCTTTCCAGGGAGGCGCGCCCCTTCACCACACCGATGAACAGATAGGCCCGCTCGCCG
>NZ_AVOF01000037.1:0-11934 GCF_000465935.2 Pseudomonas sp. EGD-AK9 | reverse complement strand
GCTCCGCGCCGACATCCGCCAGCAATGCCCGCCACAAGGCCGGCTGCCAGCGCGAGGCCTCGTCCAGCAAGCGCTCGCCACCACGCGAGGTGCGCAGGCGATCGTGCCCCGCCGCCCAATCCGCCAGCCAGTCGGCGCGATAGACCTGGTACTGGTCGAACAGATCCGCCAGGCGCTCGGCCAACTGGTGGCGCTTGCGCAGGTCGCCGTCGTCGGCGAGAAAACGCCGCAACGGGGCAAAGACGTCGTCCGCCAGCAACGCCGGCAACAGGCGCATCAGACGCCAGGTCAGCGGCGCCTTGTCCAGCGGCGACTGCGACGGAATCGCATCCTTGCCCAACACGCCGCGGTAGGCCTGCCAGAGAAAACGCGCCGGTAGATCCACGTCCAACGCCGCGGCGATACCGCAACCTTCGCGCTCGGCCAGCGCCAGCTTGAGCCACTGGGCGATGCCGTTGCTCTGCACCAGCAGCACCTCGTTCTCCAGTGGCCGCAGCGGATAACGACGCATCCACTGCACCGCCAACGCGCGCAACTCTTCCAGATGGTTGCCGTGGATCACGATAAGACCGGGGGACAGCTCCGGACTGGCGGGCATCGACTGGCTCCTTGCAAATAACGATGGGCAAGTTTGCCAGTAATTGGCGACCAGGTGCGTCGAGAACGTTTGGCCATTTCAAGCATCGCCAACTGGCGGGGAACTGGCATTGCACGATTCAGTTGCGGGGGATTGGTTACCGAGCCCCGCAGATCGGCACCGACAGTATTGAGGCGGATGAAAGAATTCGCAGACACAAAAAAGCCTGGTCATCACTGACCAGGCTTTGATGTAGGGATTTTTGGTCGGGACGGAGTGATTCGAACACTCGACCCCTTGCACCCCATGCAAGTGCGCTACCGGGCTGCGCTACGCCCCGACGATGCTTACGTGTTACCGAAAGCGGGAAGAACTATACATTAAGCTTTTGAATTAAGGCAACTTTTTCTTTTGCCCTATTTCCGCAGGACATGCAGCACGTCCTCGAGCTCGACGATCATCTGCTTGATCAGCTGACGATACTGGGTGGTGTCGTCCTTGGCCTCGTCGCCGGAGAGGCGCTGACGCGCCCCGCCGATGGTGAAGCCCTGATCGTAGAGCAACGCGCGAATCTGCCGGATCATCAGTACGTCCTGGCGCTGGTAGTAACGGCGGTTGCCCCGCCGCTTGACCGGATTGAGCTGTGGAAACTCCTGTTCCCAATAACGCAGGACATGGGGCTTGACCGCGCAGAGCTCGCTGACTTCGCCGATGGTGAAGTAGCGCTTGCCGGGTATCGCCGGTAGCTCGTCGTTATGACTTGGTTCCAGCATATGCCTCGACCCTGGCCTTCAGTTTTTGCCCTGGACGAAAGGTGACCACACGGCGAGCCGTGATCGGGATCTCCTCTCCTGTTTTCGGGTTGCGGCCGGGTCGCTGGCGCTTGTCGCGCAAGTCGAAGTTACCGAACCCGGAAAGCTTGACCTGTTCGTTCAGCTCCAGAGCCTGGCGGATCTCTTCAAAAAACAGCTCCACCAGCTCCTTGGCTTCCCGTTTGTTCAGGCCGAGCTCTTCGTACAGACGTTCCGCCATTTCAGCTTTCGTCAGAGCCCCCATACGCTACTTCCTTAACGTGGCGTTGAACCTTTGTTCGAGGCAGGTGAGGATATTTTGCGTAGTAATACTCACCTCATCGTCATTAAGAGTGCGCGATGGATGCTGCCAGGTCAAGCCGACTGCCAGGCTTTTTCTAAGCGGATCAATGCCTTTACCGTGATAGACGTCAAATAGCTTGAGGTCTGTCAGCCACTCGCCCGCCGCCTCGCGAATGGCGGCGAGCACGGCCTCGGCCGGCTGTTCGCGATCGACCAGCAGTGCCAGGTCGCGGCGTACTTCGGGGAAGCGCGACAGCTCGCTGAAAACCGGCATGCGCCCGACTGCCACTTCGGCCAGCAGCAATTCGAAGAGGAACACCGGCTGATCCAGACCGAGGGTCTTGGCCAGCTCCGGATGCAGGGCACCCATAAAACCGACCAAACGCCCCTCCCGCTCGATGCGCGCGGTCTGGCCCGGATGCAGCGCCGGATGCTCGCCCGGCACGAAGGCGAAGGCATCGGCAGCGCCGGCACAGCCCAGCAGCGCCTCGACATCGGCCTTCAGATCGTAGAAGTCCACACTCTCGCGGCTATTGGCCCAGCCTTCCGGCAGACGGCCGCCACTGATCACGCCGCCCAGCATAGCTTCCTGCTTGAGACCTTCGAGCTGGCCGACGAAACGCAGGCCGCTCTCGAACAGACGCACGCGCGACTGCTGGCGATTGAGGTTGTGCTCCAGCGCCTTGACCAGGCCCGGCCACAGCGAGGAGCGCATGGCGGCCATGTCGGCGGAGATCGGGTTGGCCAGCTGCAGCGGGACGACACCCGGGCTGAACAGCTCGAACAGCTTGGGATCGATAAAACTGTAGGTGATGGCTTCCTGGTAACCGCGCGCCACCAGCAGGCGACGCAGGGCCGGCAGCTCGGCACGGGCTTCGGCCTTGGCCTGCGGGGCCAGGCGCGCCTGCGGGTAACGCACCGGCAGGTGGTTGTAGCCATACAGACGACCCAGCTCTTCGATCAGGTCCACTTCCAGGCTGATATCGAAGCGGTGGCTCGGCACGCTGACCTGCCACTGGCCGGCACCCTCGGCGGTCACGCCCAGGCCCAGCGCGCTGAGCAGGCGCTCGACTTCGGCGCCATCCATGTCCAGGCCAAGCATCTGGCTGATGCGCTCGGCGCGCAGAGTGATCGGCGCGACGTTTGGCAGGTCAGCCGTACTGGCCACTTCGATGATCGGGCCGGCGTCCCCGCCGACGATCTCCAGCAGCAGCGCAGTGGCGCGCTCCATGGCGCTGCGCGCCAGCTGCGAGTCGACGCCGCGCTCGAAGCGATGCGAGGAATCGGTGTGCAGGCCATAGGAGCGCGCCTTGCCGGCCACGGCGATGTTGTCGAAGAAGGCGCTCTCGAGGAACAGGTCGCGGGTCTTGCCGCTCACGCCGCTGTGCTCGCCCCCCATCACGCCGGCAATGGCCAGGGCGCGCTCGTGGTCGGCGATCACCAGGGTGTCGGCGCGCAGGCTGACTTCCTGACCATCCAGCAGCACCAGCTTCTCGCCCTCTTCGGCCATGCGCACGCGAATGCCGCCGTTGATCTCGGCGAGGTCGAAGGCGTGCATCGGCTGGCCAAGCTCGAGCATCACGTAGTTGGTGATGTCGACGGCGGCGTCGATGCTGCGGATATCGGAACGGCGCAGGCGCTCGACCATCCACAGCGGGGTCGGCTTGGACAGGTCAACGTTGCGAATGACACGACCCAGGTAGCGCGGGCAGGCCTTGGGCGCCAGCACTTCAACCGGACGCACTTCGTCATGGGCAGCGGCGACCGGGGTGACGGAGACCGTCGTGACCTGCGCGCCGTAGATAGCACCGACTTCGCGGGCCAGGCCGGCCAGCGACAGGCAGTCGCCGCGGTTTGGGGTCAGGCCGATCTCGATGCTGGCATCGTCCAGGCCCAGGTAGGCGCGGATGTCCTGGCCCACCGGGGCGTCTGCCGCCAGCTCCATCAGGCCGCTGTTGTCCTCGCTGATCTGCAGCTCGGAGGCCGAGCAGAGCATGCCCTGGGACTCCACGCCGCGCAGCTTGGCTTGCTTGATCTTGAAGTCGCCCGGCAGTTCGGCGCCGATCATGGCGAAGGGAATCTTGATGCCGGCACGGGCGTTGGGCGCACCGCAAACCACCTGGAAGTTGGCGCTGCCGTTGCTGACCTGGCACACGCGCAGTTTGTCGGCGTCCGGGTGCTGTTCGGCGCTAAGGATCTCGCCCACCACCACGCCGCTGAACTGGCCGGCGACCGGGATCACCGCGTCCACTTCCAGGCCGACCATGGACAGGCGGGCCACCAGCTCGTCGCGCGAGACGTCCAGGTTCACCCAGCTGCGCAGCCACTGTTCACTGAATTTCATATTGTCTGTTCTCCTTAAACGAATTCGATGACGAAGGCGGTACTAGCGAAATTGCGCCAGAAACCGCAGGTCGTTATCGAAGAACAGGCGCAAGTCATTGACGCCATAACGCAGCATGGCCAGGCGCTCGACGCCCATGCCGAAGGCGAAGCCGGAGTATTTCTCCGGGTCGATGCCGCTCATGCGCAGCACGTCCGGATGCACCATGCCGCAGCCCATCACTTCCAGCCAGCCGGTCTGCTTGCACACGCGACAGCCCTTGCCCGAGCACATCACGCACTGCATGTCGACTTCGGCCGAGGGCTCGGTGAAGGGGAAGAAGGACGGACGGAAACGCACGCCCAGCGGCTTCTCGAAGAACACCCGAAGGAACTCCTCGATGGTGCCCTTGAGGTCGGCGAAGCTGATGCCCTCGTCGATCAGCAGGCCTTCGACCTGGTGGAACATCGGCGAGTGGGTGATATCGGAGTCGCAGCGATAGACGCGGCCGGGGCAGACGATGCGGATCGGCGGCTGCTGCGACTCCATGGTGCGCACCTGCACCGGCGAGGTGTGGGTGCGCAGCAGCATGTTGGCGTTGAAATAGAAGGTGTCGTGCATCGCCCGCGCCGGATGGTGGCCGGGGATGTTGAGGGCTTCGAAGTTGTGGTAGTCGTCTTCGACTTCCGGGCCCTCGGCGACGTTGTAGCCGATATGGGTGAAGAACTGCTCGACACGCTCGAGCGTACGAGTGACCGGGTGCAGGCCGCCAGAAGCCTGGCCGCGGCCCGGCAGGGTCACGTCGATGCGCTCGGACGCCAGCTTCTCGGCGAGCAGGGCCTGCTCAAGCACGGATTTGCGGGCGTTCAGGGCGTCCTGAACCTGGTTCTTGGCGGCGTTGATCAGGGCGCCAGCCTGCGGACGCTCCTCGGCCGACAGCTTGCCCAGGGTCTGCATCAGGGCGGTCAGCTCGCCCTTCTTGCCGAGATACTGAACCCGGAGTTGTTCCAGGGCGTTGACGTCTGCGGTGTTTTGCACGGCCTCTAGCGCTTGCGAGACCAATGCATCCAGGTTTTCCATGTACGGACTCCAGATACGAAATAGGGGAAGAGCTTGAAGGCTCTTCCCCTATCTTTGACGTTGCCACCGGGCAAGCCCGGTGATTGTCGGGGGACTTAAGCCAGAACGGCCTTAGCTTTCTCGACAATCGCAGCAAACGCCGCTTTTTCGTTCACTGCCAGATCGGCCAGGACCTTACGGTCGATTTCGATCGACGCCTTTTTCAGGCCAGCGATCAGACGGCTGTAGGACAGACCGTTGACGCGAGCACCGGCGTTGATACGGGCGATCCACAGAGCACGGAACTGACGCTTGCGCTGACGACGGTCGCGGTAGGCGTATTGGCCTGCCTTGATCACCGCCTGCTTGGCGACGCGGAACACGCGCGAACGCGCACCGTAGTAGCCCTTGGCGAGCTTCAGGATTTTTTTGTGACGAGCACGAGCGATAACGCCACGCTTAACACGAGCCATGAGTAATTACCTCTAAATATCTTGACCGATTAACGAACGCGCAGCATGCGCTCGACTTTAGCTTTGTCCGACGGGCCGATCAGCGAGCTGCCGCGCAGCTGACGCTTACGTTTGGTGGACATCTTGGTCAGGATGTGGCTCTTGAAAGCGTGCTTGTGCTTGAAGCCCGAAGCAGTCTTCAGGAAGCGCTTTGCAGCGCCGCTCTTGGTTTTCATCTTTGGCATGTTTGGTACTCCGCATTCATTAACAACTGATAACCATCAGGCCTGCCAGTGCCCGGGAGGTTATTTACGCTTCTTGGGAGCGATGACCATCATCAGCTGGCGTCCTTCCAGCTTAGGATGCTGTTCAACGGTGCCGAGTTCGGCGAGGTCGGCTTCGACCCGCTTCAACAGCTCCATGCCCAGTTCCTGGTGGGCCATCTCACGGCCGCGGAATCGTAGCGATACCTTGGCCTTGTCCCCATCTTCAAGGAAACGTACCAGGTTGCGTAGTTTTACCTGGTAATCCCCTTCTTCCGTCCCTGGACGAAACTTGATCTCTTTGATCTGTTGCTGGTGCTGATTCTTCTTCGCAATAGCAGCCTGCTTTTTCTTTTCGAACAGGTGCTTGCCGTAGTCCATGATGCGGCAAACCGGCGGGACTGCGTCAGCGGAGATCTCTACCAGATCCAGCTTGGCTTCTTCAGCCACGCGCAATGCCTCATCAATCGAAACAATACCAACCTGCTCGCCGTCCGCACCAATCAGGCGAACCTCACGTGCGGTGATGTTCTCGTTGATCGGCGCCTTGGGAGCGGCCCGCTTATCCTGTCTCATTTCACGCTTAATAGTTATTACTCCGAATCTTGGCGACCACGCCGGGAAACCGCTTGCTGCAATTGCGCGGCGAACTGCTCGAGGGGCATGGAGCCCAGATCGACGCCTTCACGGGTGCGCACAGCAACGGATCGTGTCTCAACCTCCCGATCTCCAATAACCAAGAGATAGGGAACCTTGAGCAAGGTATGCTCGCGGATTTTAAAGCCGATCTTTTCGTTTCTCAAGTCAGCCTTGGCACGAAAACCGCTTTGGTTGAGAGTTTTCTCTGCTTCGCGGGCAAAATCGGCCTGCTTGTCAGTGATATTCATGATCACCGCCTGGGTCGGCGCCAGCCAGGCCGGGAACGCCCCTTCGTAGTGCTCGATGAGGATGCCGATGAAGCGCTCGAAGGAACCGAGGATCGCCCGGTGCAGCATGACCGGATGCTTGCGGTTGTTGTCCTCGGAAACGTACTCCGCGCCCAGGCGCACCGGCAGATTGAAGTCCAGCTGCAGAGTACCGCACTGCCACACGCGCCCCAGGCAATCCTTCAGCGAGAACTCGATCTTCGGCCCGTAGAAGGCGCCCTCGCCCGGCTGCAGGTCATAGGCCAGCCCGGCACTGTCGAGCGCCGCCGCCAGGGCCGCCTCGGCGCGATCCCACAGCTCGTCGGAACCCACGCGCTTTTCCGGACGAGTGGACAGCTTGAGCTGGATGTCGGTGAAACCGAAGTCGGCGTAGACCGCCTGGGTCAGCTTGATGAAGTCGGCGGATTCGGCCTGCATCTGCTCTTCGGTGCAGAAGATGTGCGCGTCATCCTGAGTGAAGCCGCGCACGCGCATGATGCCGTGCAGCGCCCCGGACGGCTCGTTGCGGTGGCAGGCACCGAACTCGGCCAGGCGCATCGGCAGCTCGCGATAGCTCTTCAGCCCCTGATTGAATACCTGTACGTGGCACGGGCAGTTCATCGGCTTGATCGCGTAATCGCGGCTTTCCGATTCGGTGGTGAACATGTTCTCGGCGTAGTTGGCCCAGTGCCCGGACTTCTCCCACAGGCTGCGATCGACTACCTGCGGCGTCTTGATCTCCAGGTAACCATGCTCGCGCTGCACCTGACGCATGTATTGTTCGAGCACTTGGTACAGGGTCCAGCCATTGGGATGCCAGAACACCATGCCCGGCGCCTCTTCCTGGGTATGGAACAGGTCCAGGCGCTTGCCGATCTTGCGGTGATCGCGCTTCTCGGCTTCTTCGATGCGCTGGATATAGGCCGCCAGCTGCTTCTTGTCCGCCCAGGCGGTGCCATAGATGCGCTGCAGCTGCTCATTCTTCGAATCACCGCGCCAGTAGGCACCGGAAATACGGGTCAGCTTGAACGCCTTGAGGAAACGGGTGTTGGGGACGTGCGGACCGCGGCACATGTCGACGTACTCCTCATGGAAGTACAGCCCCATGGCCTGCTCGTCCGGCATATCGTCGATCAGGCGCAGCTTGTATTCCTCGCCGCGCGCCCTGAACAGCTCGACGACCTCGGCACGCGGCGTCATCTTCTTGATGACGTCGTAGTCCTTGTCGATCAGCTCGGCCATACGCTTTTCGATGGCCGCCATGTCTTCCGGGGTGAAAGGACGGTCAATGGCAATGTCGTAATAGAAGCCTTCATCGATGACCGGACCGATCACCATCTTGGCGTTCGGATAGAGCTGCTTGACCGCATGCCCAACCAGGTGAGCGCAGGAGTGGCGGATGATCTCCAGCCCCTCTTCGTCCTTCGGCGTGATGATCTGCAGGGTCGCGTCAGCCTCGATCAGGTCGCAAGCATCGACCTGGCGACCATTGACCTTACCGGCCAGGGTGGCCTTGGCCAGGCCCGCACCAATGGACTGGGCGACCTCCAGCACGGAAACCGGATGATCGAACGAACGCTGACTGCCGTCGGGAAGAGTAATGATGGGCATGGCGCCTCCTCTCCTAGTGGTGACCCCTACCAAAGGTCACGTGGGTTGGGATGAGCCAGGAAGCGATCCGGCGGTATACCTGCCGAACGATGGCAGGAGCCCCAAGGGCCAACCAGAACCGAACCAGAGTCACTGGAAGTAAAGAGTGCGGATGCTTTCAGAAAGCCTGAACCCTGACAAGCAACCACAGACAATATCCGAGCGGAATTCCCGGAAGCTTTTTGCCGCCACGAATGACGAGCAACAAAAAAGGGGTCGCATCAACGACCCCTTTTTATCGATTTGGTAGGCACAATTGGACTCGAACCAACGACCCCCACCATGTCAAGGTGGTGCTCTAACCAACTGAGCTATGTGCCTTCGATGGGTGCGCATTCTACGCAGAAGTTTTTGGCCGTCAACAGGTTTTTTCGCTAACTCACTGAAATAGGCCAAATTTTTTATTTCAGCCAGGCTCGTTGAATATTTTGCACAGGCACTAGCCGGGCATTTTCAACTCAGGTAGGATCGGCTCATTCGTAAAAAATAAAGAACAGAGGTTCAAAATGGCGCACACGGCATACCCACAATCCTACTACGCCGCTTCTGCCAACCCCGTTCCCCAGCGCCCTGCCCTGCAAGGCGAAGTGGAAACGGACGTCTGCATCGTCGGCGCCGGCTACACCGGCCTGTCCACCGCGCTGTTCCTGCTGGAGAACGGCTTCAAGGTGAGCATCGTCGAGGCGGCCAAGGTCGGCTTCGGTGCCTCCGGGCGCAACGGCGGGCAAATCGTCAACAGCTACAGCCGCGACATCGACGTGATCGAGCGCAGCGTCGGCCCCAAGCAGGCGCAACTGCTCGGGCAGATGGCCTTCGAGGGCGGCCGCATCATCCGTGAGCGCATCGCCAAGTACGACATCCAGTGCGACCTCAAGGACGGCGGCGTGTTCGCCGCGCTCACCGACAAGCAGATGGGCCACCTGGAAGCGCAGAAGAAGCTGTGGGAGCGCTACGGCCATACCCAGCTGGAACTGATGGACGCCAAGCGCATCCGTGAGGTGGTGGCCACCGACAACTATGTCGGCGGCATGCTCGACATGAGCGGCGGCCATATCCATCCGCTGAACCTGGCCCTGGGCGAGGCCGCCGCGGTGGAGTCGCTCGGCGGGGTGATCTACGAGCAATCCCCGGCCACCCGCATCGACCGCGGCGCCAACCCGGTGGTGCACACCCCCGAAGGGCGGATCAAGGCCAAGTTCGTGGTGGTGGCGGGCAACGCCTACCTCGGCAACCTGATGCCGGAGCTGTCGGCCAAGTCGATGCCCTGCGGCACCCAGGTGATCACCACCGAGCCGCTGTCCGACGAACTGGCCGCCAGCCTGCTGCCACAGGATTACTGCGTCGAGGACTGCAACTACCTGCTCGACTACTATCGCCTGTCCGGCGACAAGCGCCTGATCTTCGGCGGCGGCGTGGTCTACGGCGCGCGCGACCCGGCCAATATCGAGGCGATCATCCGGCCGAAGATGCTCAAGACCTTCCCCCAGCTGAAGGACGTGAAGATCGACTTCGCCTGGACCGGCAACTTCCTGCTGACCCTGTCGCGCCTGCCCCAGGTCGGCCGCCTCGGCGACAACATCTACTATTCGCAGGGTTGCAGCGGCCATGGCGTGACCTACACCCACCTGGCCGGCAAGGTGCTGGCCGAGGCGCTGCGCGGCCAGGCCGAGCGTTTCGACGCCTTCGCCAACCTGCCGCACTACCCTTTCCCCGGCGGGCGGATGTTCCAGGTGCCGTTCAGCGCCCTCGGCGCCTGGTACTACACCCTGCGCGACAAGCTGGGCGTGTAACGACCGCAGGAACAAAAACGGCGCCCTCGGGCGCCGTTTTCGTTTGCCTTATGGACAGGCCGGCAAGGCCTGACATTGACCCGTTGCGACGCTCGCCTTCAGCGGCGCGGCAAAGCGCGCATCCTCCGGGGCCAGGCGCCGCGCGCAGGCCTGGGCCTGCTGCGCGCGTTCGCCGCAGCCTTGCTCGCCGAGCAACTGGGCCAGATTGAACCAGCCGGCGGCGAAATCCGGCTCGCGTTGCAGGCTGGCGCGCAGCGCCTGCTCGGCGCCTTGGCGATCACCTTCGGCATAGCGGCTGTTGGCCAGAGCGAACCAGCTCAGCGCCTGCTCCGGCCAGGCCTGGGTGGCGCGTCGATAGGCACGCTGCGCCGCCATCTTGCGCCCGGTCTGCTCCAGATCGCTGGCGGCCTTGAGCCAGGCGCGCATGTCGGCCTGCGCCGGCAATTGCTCCGGCGGCAAGGCCAGCACCGCCCAGCGCCCGCCGCGCGCCCAGCTCTGGTCGAAGCTGGCGAAATCATCCACCAGGCGCCGCGTGGTGCCGGAGCGCAGGATCAGCGTGCGCTTGCGACGGTCGTAGCCGACCACCACGGCGAAGTGCCATTGCGGGTAGAAGTCGAACGCCAGGTTCTGCAGCACCAGCACCGGATTGCCGGCGGCCACCTCGGCCAGCAGCGCCTCCAGACGCGGCTGCAGCGGATACACCAGCATGTCGTGGCTGCGTGCGGCGGCAACCATCTCCACCTGCAGACTGCCTTCGCGACCGGGCAGGTAGACCTTGTCCTTGAGCACGCCAGGGGTGGTCAGCACGCCGCGCTGGTTGAGCATGGTGGCCAACGCCGCCGGCCCGCACTGGTAGGCGTCCTGCGGGAAGAACGGCACATCGCTCAGCTCGACCCGCTCAGGCAAACGCTCGGCCTCCGGCGATAACAGCGGAGACCGAGCGCAGGCTGCGAGTAGAACGACTGAAGCGATACAGGCGAGGCGAATCAGCGATTGATGCATTTGACGAAATTGAAGATGTTGGTGGCGCACAGCATATCAGTGATGATGAAGATCACCAGGAACAGCACGATGATGCCGACCACGCCGGCACCGGCGGGCGCCTGATCCAGCTGCTGGTTGAACTGCGCCAGCTCGGCCGGGGTGAGGCTGGCGATACGCGACTCCACCTGCTCGCGCTCGACGCCCATGGCCACCAGTTTGTCCTTGACCTGCTCGTCGTCGAGCATGGCCATCAATTGCGCCTGATCCACCTGGTGCTGCTGTTCGGCGAGCACCTCGTGGGTGCCGATCATGGCCGCGTTGGCGACGGGTATCTGCACCACCAGCAGCAGGTGCAGCAATGCGGTGAAGAACGCCAGACGGCGCAGAACGGGGTGCATGGACATTGTCATTGTGGTTGTCTCCTGAGACGGCTAGGTAGCCAATAGACAGTATGGCAGGCGTCCGGGTTCACCCCGAAAATCTGCACCCGCTCACACTTCCTGCAGCAACTGGCTGAGCACCGCTCGCAACTTGCCCGGCTTGACCGGCTTGTTCAGCAGCGGCGCGCCCAGCGCCTGCAGGTCGCGGCGGCAGGCGTCGCTGCGGTCGGCGCTGATGATCAGCGCCGGAATCGGCCGGGCGAACGCCTCGCGCAGCTGCTGGATCACCTGGCAGCCGAGCACGCCGTGATCGAGGTGGAAATCCGCCAGTATCACCTCCGGCGCCCTGCCCTGCAGGCGTAGCAGCGCTTCGGGCAGATCCAGTGCGGTGACCACCTCGCAGCCCCACTGGCCGAGCAGCGCGGCCATGCTGTGCAGGATCGCCTCTTCGTTGTCG
>NZ_AVOF01000036.1:0-11936 GCF_000465935.2 Pseudomonas sp. EGD-AK9 | reverse complement strand
CGATGCCGCGGCGCGGGTGCGTTACCTGGGCTACTGGCAGGCGGTCAACGCCAGCACTGGGCAGCTGTTCGATTTCGAGCGCGGCCTGCCCGAGGGCCTGGTCTACGACACCGAGCCGGCCTGCCGCGCCCTGGTCACCGCGCGCAGCCTCGACGCGGCCAGCGCCTGGCCGCTGCTCAAGCTGATCCAGCAGGCCTTCTACACCGAGGGCGTCGACGTCACCCAGGCCGGCGTGCTGGTGCAACTGGCCGAGCAGGCCGGCATTCCGCGCATCGAGTTCGCCGAGGCCTTCGACAGCCAGGCCATGGTTGATGCCACCGCCGCCGATTTCAGCTGGGTGCAGGATCTGGGCATCGCCGGTTTCCCCACCCTGCTGGCCGAGCGCGACGGCCAGCTGGCGCTGCTGACCAACGGCTATCAACCGCTGGAGGTGCTGGCGCCGCTGCTCGGCCGCTGGCTGGAGCGCGCCGCCCATGCCTGATCGGTTGAGCTGGGCAGAAATCCGTCGCCTGGCCCTGCAGCACAAGAAAGCGCTGATCCTCGCCAACCTGGTCGCGGTGCTGGCCACCCTATGCAGCGTGCCGATTCCGCTGCTGCTGCCGCTGCTGGTCGACGAGGTGCTGCTGCACGACGGCGACGCCGCGCTCAAGGTGATGGACAACTTCCTGCCGGCCAGTTGGGAGACCGCCGCCGGCTATATCGGCCTGATGCTGCTGCTGACCCTGCTGCTGCGCGGCTCGGCGCTGATCTTCAACGTGCTGCAGGCACGGCTGTTCGCGCGGCTGTCGAAGGACATCGTCTACCGCATCCGCATGCGTTTGATCGAGCGGCTCAAGCGCATTTCCCTCGGCGAGTACGAGAGCCTCGGCGGCGGCACGGTCACCACCCATCTGGTCACCGACCTGGACACCCTGGACAAGTTCGTCGGCGAGACCCTCAGCCGCTTCCTGGTGGCGGTGCTGACCCTGGTCGGCACCTCGGCCATCCTGATCTGGATGCACTGGCAGCTGGCGCTGCTGATCCTGCTGTTCAACCCGCTGGTGATCTACGCCACGGTGCAGCTGGGCAAGCAGGTCAAGCACCTGAAGAAGCTCGAGAACGACAGCACCGGCCGCTTCACCCAGGCGCTGACCGAGACCCTCGACGCCATCCAGGAGGTGCGCGCCGGCAACCGCCAGGGCTATTTCCTCGGCCGCCTCGGTGGGCGGGCACGCGAGGTACGCGACTTTGCCGTGGCCTCGCAGTGGAAGAGCGATGCGTCGAACCGCGCCAGCGGCCTGCTGTTCCAGTTCGGCATCGATGTGTTCCGCGCCGCCGCCATGCTCACCGTGCTGTTCTCCGACCTGTCCATCGGCCAGATGCTCGCGGTGTTCAGCTACCTGTGGTTCATGATCGGCCCGGTGGAGCAGCTGCTCAGCCTGCAGTACGCCTTCTACGCCGCCGGCGGCGCGCTGACGCGGATCAACGAGCTGCTGGCGCGGCGCGACGAGCCGCAGTACCCGGGCCGCGTCGATCCGTTCAAGGGTCGCGACACCGTCGGCATCGAGGTGCGCGGGCTGACCTTCGCCTACGGCGAGGAGCCGGTACTGGATCGCCTCGATTTGTCCATCGCCCCCGGCGAGAAGGTGGCCATAGTCGGCGCCTCGGGTGGCGGCAAGAGTACCCTGGTGCAGCTGCTGCTGGGGCTCTACACGCCGCAGGCCGGCAGCATCCGCTTCGGTGGCAGCAGCCAGGAGGAGATCGGTCTGGACTGCGTGCGCGACAACGTCGCGGTGGTGCTGCAGCACCCGGCGCTGTTCAACGACACGGTGCGCGCCAACCTGTGCATGGGCCGCGAGCGCAGCGACCAGGCCTGCTGGCGCGCACTGGAGATCGCCCAGCTGGCGCCGACCATCCAGGCGCTGCCGCAGGGCCTGGACAGCGTGGTCGGGCGCAGTGGCGTGCGCCTGTCCGGCGGCCAGCGTCAGCGCCTGGCGATTGCCCGCATGGTATTGGCCGAGCCCAAGGTGGTGATCCTCGACGAGGCTACCTCGGCGCTCGACGCCGCCACCGAATACGCCCTGCACGAGGCGCTGGCGCAGTTCCTCAACGGCCGCACCACGCTGATCATCGCCCACCGCCTGAGCGCGGTGAAGCAGGCCGACCGCGTGCTGGTGTTCGACGGCGGCAGCGTCGCCGAGGACGGCGACCACCAGCAGCTGATCGCCGACGGCGGCCTGTACGCCAAGCTCTACGGGCATCTGCAGCGCTGAGGCGCCGGCGCGTTGTCCGCCCGGCAGGGCACAGCTGATCCAGGGGGATCGGGGCGCGTGGCCGAGGCTTTACCCGTCCACCGTTGCGCGCTTCGGCCTCGGCGCGGCGCCCCGATCCACTGCGCATGGTCTTCCTCGGCCTCGCCGCGGCAGCTCGTCTGGCAGCCTGGCGAACCGCTCTGGCAAGAAAACCTTACGCATTTACAGGTCTTGCCAGGCCGCATCCCCCGGTTTTTCAGGATGTAAGGAAAACTTGCCAATACCTCGCTGAGATCGCCCCAACCGGGCGGTTGCGCCGCCTTGTTCGCCGTCTGCCGCCGGGTTGTCATGGGTTCATTCAAACGCGCCTCACGGCGCAGCCCACAACAACAACGAGGAGGCGAAATGACCGCCGTGGCCAAGATCGAGCAGCACAACCCCATCGGTACCGACGGCTTCGAGTTCGTCGAGTTCACCGCGCCCAACGAAGAAGGCATCGCCCAGCTGCGCCAGCTGTTCACCGCCATGGGCTTCACCGAAACCGCCAAGCACCGCTCCAAGCAGGTCTGGCTGTTCCAGCAGAACGACATCAATTTCGTCCTCAACGGCAGCCCCACCGGCCACGTCCGCGCCTTCGGCGAGAAGCACGGCCCCAGCGCCTGCGCCATGGCCTTCCGGGTGAAGAACGCGGCCCAGGCCGCGGCCTACGTCGAGCAGCAGGGCGCCAAGCTGGTCGGCAGCCACGCCAACTTCGGCGAGCTGAATATCCCCTGTGTGGAAGGCATCGGCGGCTCGCTGCTGTATCTGGTCGACCGCTACGGCGACAAGACCATCTACGACGTCGACTTCGAATACATCGAAGGCCGCAGCCCCAACGACAACGCCGTCGGCCTGCAGCAGATCGACCACCTGACCCATAACGTCAAACGCGGGCAGATGGACGTCTGGTCCGGCTTCTACGAGCGCATCGCCAATTTCCGCGAGATCCGCTACTTCGACATCGAAGGCAAGCTCACCGGCCTGTTCTCCCGCGCCATGACCGCGCCCTGCGGCAAGATCCGCATCCCGATCAACGAGTCGGCCGACGACAAGTCGCAGATCGAGGAATTCATCCGCGAGTACCACGGCGAGGGCATCCAGCACATCGCCCTGTCCACCGACGATATCTACGCCACCGTGCGCCAGCTGCGCGCCAATGGCGTGGACTTCATGACCACCCCGGACACCTATTATGAAAAGGTCGACAGCCGCGTCGCCGGCCATGGCGAGCCGCTGGAGTTGCTGCGCGAGCTGAATATCCTGATCGATGGTGCGCCGGGCGACGACGGCATCCTGCTGCAGATCTTCACCAACACGGTGATCGGCCCGATCTTCTTCGAGATCATCCAGCGCAAGGGCAACCAGGGCTTTGGCGAGGGCAACTTCAAGGCGCTGTTCGAATCCATCGAGGAAGACCAGCTGCGTCGCGGCGTGATCTCCGAGGAGTGATGCCATGAGCCGTAAATGGATCAGCTTTCCCCTGCGCGAGGGCGAGTGCTCGCGTCAGGCGCACTGCGACCTGCCGCAGGGCACCTACGAGCGCGAGATGGGCCGCGAGGGCTTCTTCGGCCCCACGGCACACCTGCACCACAAGCATCCGCCGACCGGCTGGATCGACTGGGAAGGCCCGCTGCGCCCGCACGCGTTCAACTTCAACGACATCCCCAGCGAGCGCGACTGCCCGCTGGCGGCGCCGCTGACCTTGCACAACGCCGATGTGAAGCTGCGCGTCTGGCGCACCCACGGCGCCATGCGCCACCTGGTGCGCAACGCCGACGGCGACGAGCTGCTGTTCGTCCACGAGGGTGCGGGGCACCTGTACTGCGACTTCGGCCATCTGGAATATCGCGACGGCGATTACCTGCTGATCCCGCGCGGCACCGCCTGGCGCATCGAGGCCAGCACGCCGAGCTACTTCCTGCTGATCGAGAGCAGCGATGGCGCTTACCAGCTGCCGGACAAGGGCCTGCTCGGCCCGCAGGCGATCTTCGACCCCGCCGTGCTCGATCATCCGCGGCTCGATGAGGCGTTCAAGGCGCAGCAGGACGAGAACACCTGGCAGATCAGGATCAAGCGGCGCAACCAGATCAGCACCGTGACCTACCCCTACAACCCGCTGGACGTGGTCGGCTGGCACGGCGACAACACCGTGGTGCGGCTGAACTGGCGCGACATTCGCCCGCTGCTCAGCCATCGCTATCACCTGCCGCCGTCGGCGCACACCACCTTCGTCGCCAACGGTTTCGTGGTCTGTACCTTCACGCCGCGCCCGGTCGAGTCCGACCCGGGCGCGCTCAAGGTGCCGTTCTTCCACAACAACGACGACTACGACGAAGTGCTGTTCTACCACCGCGGCAACTTCTTCAGCCGCGACAACATCGAGGCCGGCATGGTCACACTGCACCCCTGCGGCTTCCCCCACGGGCCGCATCCCAAGGCGCTGAAGAAGAGCCAGGAGGACCCGGCGACCTTCATCGACGAGGTGGCGGTGATGATCGACACCCGCCGCGCCCTGGAAGTGGCCGATGCCGCCGCTGCGGTGGATGTGGCCGAGTACGTCAACTCCTGGCGCGCGCCGGGTACCCAAGGTTGAACCTGTAGGAGCCGGCTTGCCTGCTCCTATGCCAAGAACGGAAATCGCATATGAAACTCGCATCACTGAACCAGGGCCGCGACGGCGTGCTCGTCGTGGTCTCCCGCGACCTGGCCCGCGCCGTGCGCGTGCCGCAGATCGCCGCTACCCTGCAGGCCGCGCTAGACGACTGGGCCGTGGCCCGGCCCAAGCTGGAGGCGGTCTACCAGCGCCTCAACGACGGTCTGGAGCAGGGCGCCTTCGCCTTCGATCAGGCCGCCTGCCACAGCCCGCTGCCGCGCGCCTATCACTGGGCCGACGGCAGCGCCTACGTCAACCACGTCGAGCTGGTGCGCAAGGCGCGCGGCGCCGAGATGCCGGAATCCTTCTGGCACGACCCGCTGATGTACCAGGGCGGCGCCGACAGCTTTATCCCGCCGCACAGCCCGATCCGTCTGGCCGACGAGGCCTGGGGCATCGACCTGGAAGCCGAGCTGGCGGTGATCACCGACGACGTGCCGATGGGCGCCACGCCGGCCGAGGCGGGCGGGCATATCCGTTTGCTGATGCTGGTCAACGACGTGTCGCTGCGCAACCTGATCCCCGGCGAGCTGGCCAAGGGCTTCGGCTTCTACCAGAGCAAGCCGTCGTCGAGCTTCTCGCCGGTGGCGATCACCCCGGACGAGCTGGGCGAGAGCTGGAAGGACGGCAAGGTGCATCGGCCGCTGGTCTCGCATATCAACGGCGCGCTGTTCGGCCAGCCGGATGCCGGCGTGGACATGACCTTCAACTTCCCCACCCTGGTCGCCCACGCCGCCAAGACCCGCCCGCTGGGCGCCGGCACCATCATCGGCTCGGGCACCGTGTCGAACTACGACCGCAGTGCGGGTTCTTCCTGCCTGGCGGAAAAGCGCATGCTGGAAATCGTCGAGTCGGGCGAGGCGAAAACGCCGTTTCTCAAGTTCGGCGACCGGGTGCGTATCGAGATGTTCGACGCCAGCGGCCAGAGCCTCTTCGGCGCCATCGATCAGGTGGTGGAACAGTACGACGCCCGCTGATCCCTTGGAGCGTTTCGAGAGGAATCCGAGATGTTGAAGCTCTATGGCTACTGGCGCTCCAGCGCCGCCTACCGCGTGCGCATCGCCCTGAACCTCAAGGGCCTGGCCTATGAGCAGGTGCCGGTGCACCTGGTCAAGGACGGCGGTCAGCAGCACGGCGCCGACTACCGCGCGCTGAACCCGCAGCAGCTGCTGCCGCTGCTGGTGGACGAGGAGAACGGCGGGGTGCGCATTGCCCAGTCGCTGGCGATTCTCGAGTACCTGGAGGAAATCTTCCCGGTGCCGGCACTGCTGCCGGCCGACCCCGCCGAGCGCGCGCAGGTGCGGGCGCTGGCGCTGCATATCGCCTGCGACCTGCATCCGCTGAACAACCTGCGCGTGCTGCAGTACCTGTCCGCCGAGCTGGGCGCCTCCGATGAGGCGAAGAACGCCTGGTACCAGCACTGGGTCGCGCTGGGGCTGGCGGCGTTGGAGGAGGGCCTGGCGCCGTTCGACGGGCGCCTGTCGCTCGGCGCGCGGCCCGGTTATCTGGAAGCCTGCCTGATCCCGCAGCTGTATAATGCGCGGCGTTTTAACTGTGACCTTGCCGCGTACCCACGCATTCTCGCCCTGGCGGCGCGCTGCGAACCCCTGCAGGCCTTCCAACAGGCCGCACCGGAGGCGCAGCCCGACGCCCAGTGAGCCCGGCTGGCCTTGCCTGCCGTGCCCAGGCGAACCCGGCTCGATAAAAGCCTTGCATTCCGCTGCGCCACAAGCGCGGCGGGTCCGATTCCGTCACAGATAAAAACAAACAGGTGACGCATGACCCGTGAAAAACCGAAGAACCTCTGGCTCTCGCGCTGGGGTTTCATCCTCGCTGCAACCGGCTCGGCCGTAGGCCTGGGCAATATCTGGAAATTCCCCTACATCACCGGCGAATACGGCGGCGGCGCCTTCGTGCTGATGTACCTGGCCTGCATCCTGGCCATCGGCATTCCGGTGATGATGACCGAGATCGCCCTCGGCCGCCGCGGCCGCGGCAGCCCCATCGACGCCATCGGCCGGGTGGTCCGCGAGAACGGCGGCAACCCGCTGTGGAAGGCGGTCGGCGGCATGGCCATGCTGGCCGGTTTCATGATCCTGTGTTTCTACGTGGTCGTCGCCGGCTGGGCCTTCGCCTACACCTGGAAGATGCTCGACGGCTCGCTGGCCGCCAGCAGCGTCGAGGCGCTCGGCGGGGTGTTCGCGGCGCACAACGCCAACCCCTGGCAGCTCGGCGGCTGGAGCCTGCTGGTGGCGCTGCTGACCCTGTGGATCGTGGCCAGGGGCGTGCAGCAGGGCATCGAGAACGCGGTGCGCTGGATGATGCCGGGCCTGGCCCTGATGCTCATCGTGCTGGTCGGCTACGCTTTCACCAGCGGCAGTTTCAGCGCCGGTTTCGACTTCCTGTTCCATTTCGACGCCTCGAAGATCACCGGCGAGGCGCTGCTGGCCGCACTGGGGCACGCCTTCTTCACCCTCAGCCTGGCCTCGGGCGCCATCCTCACCTACGGCTCCTACATTCCCGATGGCCAGTCCATCGCCCGCACCACCTTTATGGTGGCGATCTGCGACACCTGCGTGGCGCTGCTCGCCGGCCTGGCGATCTTCCCGATCATCTTCGCCAACGGCATGAGCCCGAGCGCAGGGCCGGGGCTGATCTTCATGAGCCTGCCGCTGGCCTTCCAGCAGATGCCGCTGGGTACCGCCTTCGGCGTGCTGTTCTTCGCCATGGTGTCGATCGCCGCGCTGACCTCGGCGATCTCCATGATCGAGGCCACCGTCGCCTACCTGAACGAGAAGCACGGCATCAGCCGTCTGCGCGCCGCCGTGGTTTCCGGCGCGGTGCTGCTGCTGATCAGCCTGCTGGCGATGCTCTCGTTCAACCTGCTGGCCGGCTGGACGCCGCTGGGCAAGAACCTCTTCGACTGGCTGGACTACCTGACCTCGCGCTGGATGATGCCCTTGGGTGGCATCTGCATGGTGATCCTCGCCGGCTATGTGCTGCGCGGCGAGATCATGCGCGACGAGCTGAACCTGCCGCCGGCCGGCTATGCGCTGTGGCTGTTCATGGTGCGCTACGTCAGCCCGGTGCTGATCCTGGTGGTGTTCCTGCATGCGCTGGGCTGGCTGCTGTTCGACCCGGTGGCGCAGTGGTACTGGATCGCCGGCGCCATCGGTCTGCTGGCGGTGGCCGGCGAGGTGCTGCGACCGCGGGTGATGCCGGTGCTGGCCGGGCGCTGAGTCCTCTGCGCACATCCAGGCGCAGCTCCGCAAGGGGCTGCGCCTTTTTGCGTCTGGCCAAAGCGGTGGGGCGTCGTGCGCGCCGGCGCCAGGGTTAATTGCCGCATACCCATGCCTGGCGGAAATCCGCCAATAGTCCGGCGTCAATAAGCGGATCGTTGCCGAATCGGCGGGGCGCCCGCCGACGGCAGGCCCCGCTCGGCAATCCGCTCTTGGCCAACTGCCAGCACTCAAGCCTCTGCCCGTGTCGGCCGATGTGCTGTCACAGGTCTGGCACAAGGGTTGCCTAGGCTATCGACCGGGTCGCGCTCACGAGGTGCGACCCTAATAAGAAGAACCTGGAGTTGCCCTGTATGTTCGAGCCTGCCGCACGTCTGTTCGCCAACCTTGCCGTCGGCAAGAAATTACTCATCGGCTTCGGTCTGGTGCTGTTGCTCACCGCGGCGATGACCGGCAGCGGCTTTCTCGCCGTGCAAGCGGTGCTGCAGGGGCATGCTCAGGTCGGCCAGCTGGCGCAGGTCAATCAGGAGATTCTCCAGGCGCGGCGTCTGGAGCGCAGCTTCGCCATCGAGCTGAGCCCGCAGAGCGCCGAGCGGGTGCGCGCCAGCCTGACCCAGGTGCAGGGCATGCTGGAGCGCCTGGCGCAGGGCTCCGCCTCGGTCGAGGGCACGCGCCTGCAGACCATGCAGCAGGCGGTCGCCGAGTACCTCAAGCAGTTCGACAACTACGTCGAGCAGCAGGATCGGGCGCGCGAAGCGCGGCAGGACATGCGCAACGCCGCCACTGAGGCGCGCGATCAGTTCGAGGTGATCGAGCTGGACATGTACGACGCGGTGCGCGAACTGCGCCTGCAGGGCGACAAGCTGCGCGGCAGCGATCCGCTGACCCTGGCCGAGACCGCCTCCGGTCTGAGCAAACGCATGCTCGATCTGCGCGGTCACGAGAGCCTGTACATCATCGACGGCTCCGCCGAGGCGCTGGAGGAGTGGGAGTACGTCAGCGAAGACCTGCAGACCGTGGCCCGCAGCCTGATGATCTGGCTCGACGACGAGCAGAAGGCGGCGATCGAGACCGCGCTGCAGGCGCTGACCCTGTATCAGCGCTCCTTCCTCTACTACCAGCAGCTGCGCGAGCAGAACCTGGCGACGGAAAACGCCATGATCGAGCGTGCGCGCTCGGTGGTGGACCTGGCCGAGGCCGCCCAGGCCGGCGCGGAGCAGGCCATGCTCGACGACAGCCGACGCTCGCTGGTGCTGCTCGGCCTGATGGGCGCCGCCGCGGTTGTGCTGGGGCTGTGCGCCGCTCTGCTGATCACCCGCCTGATCGTCGTGCCGCTGCGCCAGAGCGTGGGTTTCGCCCAGCGTATCGCCGCGGGCGACCTGAGCCAGGACATTCCCCAGCAACGCCGCGACGAGGTCGGCCAGCTGTTCGCCGCCATGCAGGGCATGACCCTCAGCCTGCGCAACCTGGTCGGCCGCATCGGCGGCGGGGTGGGGCAGATCGCCGCCGCCGCCGAACAGCTCTCGGCCATCACCGCGCAGACCAGCGCCGGGGTGCAGACGCAGAAGCTGGAGACCGAGCAGACCGCCACCGCCATGCACCAGATGGCCGCCACCGTGCAGGAAGTCGCGCAGAACGCCGAGCAGGCCTCGCTGGCGGCGCGCGACGCCGACCGGGAGGCTCAGCAGGGCAACCGCGTGGTGCAACAGGCGGTGGATCAGATCGACAGCCTGGCCAGCGAGGTGGAGCAGTCCGCCGAGGCCATCGCCGCGCTCAACCAGGAAAGCGCGCGCATCGGCAGCGTGCTCGAGGTGATCCGCAACGTCGCCGAGCAGACCAACCTGCTGGCGCTCAATGCCGCCATCGAAGCCGCCCGCGCTGGCGAGCAGGGCCGCGGTTTCGCCGTGGTCGCCGACGAGGTGCGCGCGCTGGCCAAGCGCGCGCAGGACAGTACCGAGGAAATCGAGAGCCTGATCGCCGGCCTGCAGCGCATGGCCAAGGGCGCCGTGGAGCAGATGGACAGCAGCCGCGAGCTGACCCGGCGCACCGTCGAGCTGGCGGGAGAGGCGGGCGACGCCCTCGGCCGCATCACCCAGGCGGTGAGCACCATCGAGCAGATGAACCAGCAGATCGCCGCCGCCGCCGAGGAGCAGAGCGCGGTGGCCGAGGCGATCAACGAGAGCGTCACCCGCGTGCGCGACATCGGCGAGCAGAGCGCCACCGCCAGCGAACAGACCGCCGCCTCCAGCGCCGAACTGGCGCGCCTGGGCGTGGAGCTGCAGGAGCTGGTGCGCCAGTTCCGTACCTGAGTCGTGTCACCGCAGGGGCGTAGCGCACGCCACGTGCTGGAGGGCATTCGCAAGAGCGGTGGCAGTGGCTGCCCGAGTTGTGCCCAGCACCGGTAACGGAGGCGCGGTGCGCACGTGCGCACCATCTCGGCGGGTGTGGCTACCGCGAAAGCCGCAGCGAGTGGGGGCTCCGCGAGCGCCAGCTCGGGCCGCACGGCGGTGCGCGCGGCGCACCCTATTGCGCCAGCTGGCGCAGATAGTCCAGTACGTCGGGGGCGCCGGCCAGGCGCAGGCCTTCGCCGAGGGCGGTGGCCTGGGGATGTTCCTTGGGCAACAGGAGGAATTCCGGCGCGCCGGCGGTCTTCAGCAACGACAGGCGCGCATAGGGCAGGCCGTTATCCAGCAGCAGGCCCATGAAGTGCGGGTCGCTCCAGGCTTCGCCCGGCATGGCCAGCACGTGGTAGCGCAGCTGCAGGTTTTCCAGCCCGCTGGCGCTCAGCCGGTAACGGGTCAGGTTGGCCGGCAGCAGCACCTCCAGGCCGCGCCTGCGGGCATAGACGATGGCTCCGGCGAAGGCTTCGCCCTGCTGCTCGCCCGCCCAGAAGGTGCGGGTGCCGTGCCAGCCGGCCTGACGCAGCTCGACGGCCTCGCCGGCGAGAAAACGCGGCAAGGCCTGGCTGATGGTCTTGACGAAATCCTTGTAGCTGATGATGCGCACCTGCTTGCAGTGCTCGCTTGCCGCATAGTCCTCGAAACTGGCGTAGCCGTGCTGGCTGCTCGCGTTGCAGGCGAAGCCGTCGACCAGGCGCAGGTCGAAGGCTTGCAGGTGTTGGCGTTCGGTCGTCACCACCTGGGTCAGGGCGGCATGGGCCTGGGCCTTGTCTTCCTGCACCGGGCCTGAGAGCGCACCGCGTGGCAGGTCGACCAGGCGCTGCAGGGGCGGGCCCTCGTGCCAGCAGATGCTTGTCCCGGGTGGCGGCAGCACCCGGAACGGCAGGCGCAGCGCGCTGGCCCGGGCGAATATCTGCCGCGAGCCGCGACCGATCAGCCCCAGGCGTTGGGCCAGAGCGGTCAGGCGGGTGCTGAGGGTCGAGGGCTCGGACAGGCTCATGGCCGGCAGGTCGCTCCAAGGGCGTCTACAGCAGTGTGGCAGACGCCGGCAGCTCCTGCTTGCACGGCGCCGCGCGACGCGTCAGCGGCGGCGAGGTGGGTCTGTGGCAAAATAGCCGCATTCATGTGCGAGGGTGCCTCCATGCCCAGCTTGGTGCTGGATATTGCGTTATCGGCCGAACGGTTGCAGGCCGTCTACCGCGGCCATGCCAACCGGATTATGGCGCAAAGCCGCGACGGCCGCCGCGTCAGTTTGCCGGCCCACCATTTGCGGCCCTATCTGACCCACGAGGGGATCTATGGTTCCTTCGTACTGGAGTTCAGTACCGCCGGCGAGCTGCTGAGCTTACGCCCTTTGCCCTGATCCGGCGTGCCC
>NZ_AVOF01000035.1:0-11958 GCF_000465935.2 Pseudomonas sp. EGD-AK9 | reverse complement strand
ATCCTGTAACGCCCGACGCGCCAGCGCGTCCGCTTGTCTCCATGTGTTTACGGCACTTTGCGCCCGTCCTTGCGACGGGCTTTTTCCTAATGGGCAGAGGGCTTTCAGCTCTATGCGCCGGCCAGCGACTGAATGCGGCCCGCTGGCGAGGGTTCAGCGCCTGTGCTTGGCCATGTGCTGCAGATAGCCAAGCAACTCGTTCAGCTCCCGCTCGCTCAGCACCGCTTCGCTGAACCCCGGCATCCTTCCCTGCGGCCACTTGCGCAGGCTCTGCGGGTCGCGGATGTACAGGCGCAGGAACGCCTCGCCGAGGTATTCGGTGGGGTTGTGCGGGATATTCAGGTCGGGGCCGAAGGCGGAGTCGCCGGCGCCGTTGAGGCGGTGGCAGGCCAGGCAGTGTTTCTGGAACTGGGCGAAGCCGGCCTGCACCTCGGCGCTGGCGTCGGCGGCCGGTAGCAGGGCGGGGAAGCGTTGCGCCACCGGCGCCAGTTGGCGGATGCGCGATACCTGGAACGGCCATTGCTCCGGGCCGATCTGGCTGGCGGCCGGGTCGGTCCAGACCAGGTAGAAGGGGCCGGCGCTGGGTTTACCTTGGCCCAGCGGCGGCCAGGGCTGGGCCGGGTCTTCCACCGCCAACCAGGCTTTGGCGCCTTGGCTGGCGAGCAGGCTGGCGGCCGGCAGCTCGGCGGCAAAACCGTCCAGGGCCACGGCCTGCAGGTGGTCGCCCGGCGCGATGCCATTGAGCAGTGCGCTCAGCGGCACGGCGCGGTAGCGCATGCCGCGTTTGTAGCTGACGTCCTCGGCGATCTCCACGCTCTGCGCCTGCGGGTGGGCGAGCAGTTCGGCGGTTTGCCAGGTGCGCTCGCCGCTGCCGAGCTGGATATGCAGTTCGGCAGCCTGGGTGGTGCCGAGCAGAAAGAGAGCGAGCAGGGGCGCGAGTGCGTTCAAACCTGGGGCTCCGTCATGGGTTGAGGCGTCGTGTCGATGCCACCCTAGCACAATTGCCCGCGCCGCCTCGGCGGTCTAGCATGCGTCCTTTTGATTGGCGGGAGAGCCCCATGCTGGCCGAGTTGTTCGCTGTTCTGGCCCCGGTGCTGATCGCCGCTGGCATCGGTTATGGCTGGGCGCGCAAGGGGCATGCCTACCCGACCGATTTCGTCGCGCGCATGGTGCTCAATATCGGCACGCCCTGTCTGGTGCTGTCGACCCTCAGCCGCGCCGAGCTGGACAGCGCCGCCTTCGCCGAGATGGCCCAGGCCTGCGTGCTGGTGACCCTGGGCATGGGCCTGATCGGCCTGCTGCTGAGCCGCCTGTTCGCCATCGACTGGAAGGTGCTGGTGCCGGCCTACCTGTTCCCCAACTCCGGCAACATGGGCCTGCCGATGGCGCTGTTCGCCTTCGGCGAGCCTGGCCTGGCGCTGGCGGTGGCGTTCTTCCTGGTGCTCTCGGTGGGGCATTTCAGCCTGGGCATGCTGCTGTCCGGCGCCGAGCGCTCGCTCAAGGGCCTGCTGGTCAACCCGATCATGATCAGCCTGGCGCTGGTGCTGCCGGTTTTGCTGCTCGACCTGCAATTGCCGCGCTGGCTGGCCAATACCGTCGACCTGCTCGGCGGCATGACCATCCCGCTGATGCTGATCACCCTCGGCGTGTCGCTGGCCAGCATCCGCGTGCAGCATATCGGCAGCGGCCTGCTGCTGGGGCTGCTGCGCATCCTCTGCGGCGCCGCGCTGGCCTGGGCCATCGGCTGGCTGCTGGCGCTGCCGCCGCTGGTGCATGCGGTGTTGGTGCTGCAGTCGTCGATGCCGGTGGCGGTGTTCAACTACCTGTTCGCCGTGCGCGCCGGACGCTCGCCCGAGCAGGTAGCCAGCCTGGTGCTGTGCTCGACCCTGCTGGCGTTCGCGCTGATTCCGCTGCTGTTGGCGTGGTGGATGCCCGCACTGCGCTGAGCGCGCCACGGCGACAGCGCGCGTGCGGGGTGGTTGACGAGTTCAGCTGACCAGACGGGTCAGGTTGGGAAGGATCAGGACGACCGCCGTGGCGAAAAGAATTACGCCGGCTTGGCGGTATTTCGGCTGTTTGAACATGGCCGCATGCCTTTTGTTGTTATTGGTGTGGCGTCGGATGCCCGCGATAGCGCACTGCGGGCTGCAGCGTCACGCCTTAGCGTGGTCTGACTCACCGCCCCGGCATGACCCGGCGGCGGTTCCCTGCGCCCGTTTCGCGACGGGTGCAGGAGTAACTCTAGGGCTGGCGTCACAGATCCTTTAGATGACTTGGTTGCTAGCAGCGGGCTGCTAGGAATTTCGGGCTATGCATGGCCTCTGGCCATCCACCAGCGAGCCCGGAGGCAGACGCCTTGCTTGGGCTTCGCCGGCGTGCGCGGACTAAACGACCGTTCGTCTGAGCTCAGCGGTCAATGGGCCTGAGCGCTTCGGTCATTGAGCGCTTGGCGCCTGGCGCTATGGTAGGGAGGCTCAATAAGAACAGGCGCTGCCGAGCGCCGCACGACCCTCGAGGACGCCATGACCGAAGCATATATTTTCGACGCGGTGCGCACGCCCCGCGGCAAGGGCAAGAAGGACGGCGCGCTCTACAGCGTCAAGCCCGTCAACCTGATCGCCGGCCTGCTGGGCGCCCTGCAAGCGCGCAACGAGCTGGACACCAGCCAGGTCGACGACATCGTCCTTGGCTGCGTGACCCCGGTGGGCGACCAGGGTGCCGATATCGCCAAGACCGCGGCGATGGTCGCCGACTGGGACGTCAGCGTCGCCGGCGTGCAGCTCAACCGCTTCTGCGCCTCGGGCCTGGAGGCGGTGAACCTGGGCGCGATGAAGGTGCGCTCGGGCTTCGAGGACCTGGTGGTGGTCGGCGGCGTGGAGTCCATGTCGCGCATTCCCATGGGCTCGGACGGCGGTGCCTGGGTGATGGACCCGGAAACCAATATCCACACCAATTTCGTGCCGCAGGGCATCGGCGCCGACCTGATCGCCACCCTGGAAGGCTTCAGCCGTAGCGACGTCGACGCCTTCGCCCTGCGCTCGCAGCACAAGGCCGCGCGCGCCAGTGCCGATGGCTCGTTCGCCAAGTCGCTGATCCCGGTCACCGACCAGAACGGCATCGTGCTGCTCGACCACGACGAATTTATCCGCGGCGATTCCACCCTCGAAGGCCTGGGCAAGCTCAAGCCGAGCTTCGAGATGATGGGCCAGATGGGCTTCGACGCCACCGCGTTGCGCGTCTACAGCCATGTCGAGCGCATCGAGCACGTGCACACGCCGGGCAACAGCTCCGGCATCGTCGATGGCGCGGCGCTGATGCTGATCGGCTCCGCGGCCAAGGGCAAGGAGCTGGGCCTCAAGCCCCGTGCGCGCATCGTCGCCACCGCGGTGACCAGCACCGACCCGACCATCATGCTCACCGGCCCGGCGCCGGCCACGCGCAAGGCGCTGGCCAAGGCCGGCCTGTCGGTGGAGGACATCGACCTGTTCGAGGTCAACGAGGCCTTCGCCTCGGTGGTGATGAAGTTCATGAAGGACATGGGCGTGCCGGAGAGCAAGGTCAACGTCAACGGCGGCTCCATCGCCATGGGTCACCCGCTGGGCGCCACCGGCTGCGCCATCCTCGGCACCCTGCTCGACGAGCTGGAGAAGCGCGAGCTGCGCTACGGCCTGGCCACCCTCTGCGTGGGCGGCGGCATGGGTATCGCCACCATCATCGAACGAGTTTGAGGCGGAGATAAGAAAAATGACTGACGCCATCCGTTACGAAAAGGGCCAGGACAATATCGTCGTCCTGACCATCGACATGCCCGGCCAGAGCGCCAACACCATGAACGCGGTATACCGCGAGGCCATGGGCCAGACCGTCGCGCGCCTGGAGGCCGAGAAGGACGCGATCGCCGGCGTGATCATCACCTCGGCGAAGAAGACCTTCTTCGCCGGCGGCGACCTCAACGAGCTGATCAAGGTCACCAAGGCCGACGCCAAGCCGTTCTACGACATGGTCCTGGGCATCAAGGGCCAGCTGCGCCGCCTGGAGACCCTGGGCAAGCCGGTGGTGGCCGCGATCAACGGCGCCGCCCTGGGCGGCGGCTGGGAAATCTGCCTGGCCTGCCACCACCGCATCGCCCTGGACAACGCCAGCGTGCAGCTGGGCCTGCCGGAAGTGACCCTCGGCCTGCTGCCGGGCGGTGGCGGCGTGGTGCGCATGGTGCGCCTGCTCGGCCTGGAGAAGGCGCTGCCGTACCTGGCCGAAGGCAAGAAGGTACGCCCGGACGCCGCGCTCAAGGCCGGCCTGATCCACGACATCGCCGCCACCCCGGAGGAGATGCTGGCCAAGGCCCGCGCCTGGATTGCCGCAAATCCGAGCGCCAAGCAGCCGTGGGACGTGCAGGGCTACAAGATTCCCGGCGGCACGCCGAGCTCGCCGAACGTCGCGCAGATGCTGGCCATCGCGCCGAGCGTGCTACGTGACAAGACCAAGGGCTGCTTCCCGGCGCCGGAGAAGATCATGTGCGCCGCCGTGGAGGGCGCCCAGGTCGACTTCGACACCGCGCAGATCATCGAGGCGCGCTACTTCACCGAGCTGACCTGCGGCCAGGTGGCGAAGAACATGATCGGCACCTTCTGGTTCCAGCTCAACGAGATCAACGCCGGCAGCTCGCGCCCGCAGGGCTTCCCGCAGTACGTGACGAAGAAGGTCGGTGTGCTCGGCGCCGGCATGATGGGCGCGGGCATCGCCTATGTGTCGGCGGCCGCCGGCATCGAGGTGGTGCTCAAAGACCTGTCCGTCGAGGCGGCCGAGAAGGGCAAGGCCTACTCGGCCAAGCTGCTCGACAAGAAGGTGAGCAAGGGCCACATGACCTTGGATGCGCGCGACGCCTTCCTCGCCCGCATCACGCCGACCGCCAGCGAGGCCGACTTCGCCGGCTGCGACCTGATCATCGAGGCGGTGTTCGAGGACCGTGAGCTCAAGGCCAAGGTGACTGCTGCCGCCGAGGCCGCCGCGCTAGCCGATGCGGTGATCGCCTCCAACACCTCGACCCTGCCGATCACCGGCCTGGCCGGCGCGGTGCAGAAGCAGGACAAGTTCATCGGCCTGCACTTCTTCAGCCCGGTCGACAAGATGCCGCTGGTGGAGATCATCAAGGGCGCCAGGACCAGCGACGAGACCCTGGCCCGTGGCTTCGACTACGTGCTGCAGATCAAGAAGACCCCGATCGTGGTCGAGGACAGCCGCGGCTTCTTCACCTCGCGAGTGTTCGGCACCTTCACCAACGAGGGCATCGCCATGCTCGGCGAGGGCGTCAGCGCGGCGATGATCGAGGCCGAGGCACGCAAGGCCGGCATGCCGGTGGGTCCGCTGGCGATCAGCGACGAAGTGTCGATGAGCCTGATGGACCATATCCGCAAGCAGACCGTGGCGGATCTGGCCGCCGAAGGCAAGAGCATTCCCGAGCACCCGGCGTTCGCCGTGATCGACCTGATGCTCAAGGAGTACAAGCGCCCGGGCAAGGCCGCCGGTGGTGGCTTCTACGACTACCCCGAGGGCGGCAAGAAGCACCTGTGGCCGCAGCTCAAGGCACGCTTCGAGAAGGCCGATGCGCAGATCTCCCAGGAGGACGTGCGCGACCGCATCCTGTTCATCCAGGCCATCGAGACGGTGCGCTGCGTGGAGGAGGGCGTGCTGAAGTCGGTAGCCGACGCCAATATCGGCTCGATCTTCGGCATCGGCTTCGCCGCCTGGACCGGCGGCGCGCTGCAGTTCATCAACCAATACGGGGTGAAGGACTTCGTCGCCCGCGCCCAGTACCTGGCCGAGCAGTATGGCGAGCGCTTCCTGCCGCCGGCGCTGTTGCTGGAGAAGGCCGCCAGGGGCGAGACCTTCTGAGGCTGAGCAGGACCGATAAAAAACGGCCCGCAAGGGCCGTTCTCATTGGTTGGATCAGTTCTCCAGCTGGTCGCGGGTGACCTGGCCGCTCTTGCCGTCGATGCGGAACTCGTAGAGCTGGCCATCCTGCTTCAGGCCTTCGCCTTCCCAGTAGCCCTCGTCGTCGGCCTCGATCTTGTGCAGCTCGGTGTAGCCGGCCGCGCGGGCCTTGCTCAGGGCGTCTTCGATGCTGATCCAGTCGCTGCCGGGACGATCCGCCAGGGCGTTGCCGGCCAGCAGCAGACCGCCAGCATCAGGCGGCCTGGCGCCAACTCCGGACCGCTTCGTGGATCGCCAGTATTTCGCTGTGGCGGGTCGGCATGCGCAGGGTCAGCATGCTGCCGTCTTCCAGTTGCAGGGCGGCTTCGCTTTCGAACTGCAGGCGGTGCCCGTCGAATTGGGCATAAGTGACGCCGTAGGCGTCCAGGCTGAGCTGGCTGTGCATGATGACGGCCTCACTTAACGCTGGATTTGTCCGCCGGAGCGGGGCGTGGGGCGCTGCTGCCGTGGTAGGCGGTGGCGGCGAACAGACTGGCGAGGGCGGCGTAACGGCTCATGGCATTGTCCTTCTGGGCGAGTGGGCAGGGGCCCGATGCCGCGATCATCCGACAGGCGTGCGGACGACAGAAGTCGAAGGCATTTATGGTGACTATCGAGCGCGCTGATAAGAGCCGCAGACGAAGAAGGCAGGGGTTACAAGTTGCGCGGGAAAGTTATACGAAGGCGCGGGCTATATATAAAAGTAAAGTTGCTGCGAGTGGCAACTTTATAAGTGAAGGCGAACATCCCTGTTCGCCCTTTTCGGTCAGCGGGTGGCCAGGGCGTAGTTGCTCTGCATCCAGTTCTGATGATGCTCATCGCTGCGGCTCATCGACCACTTGGTCAGGGCCAGCATGGCCAGGGCGCCGCCGACGATCATCAGCGGGTAGGCGGCCATCAGCTCGACCAGCGAGTATTTCCAGGCCAGCGGGCGGCCAACGCCGAGCAGGGCTGCATAGAACCAGGACACACCGGACAGCGCGCCGGAGAAGATCGCCAGGTTGCGCATGCTCACCGGCAGCTTGAGTAGCGAGCCGGTCTTCTGCAGGGCCGGCAGCACCAGGCTGTGCAGCACCACGCCGTTAATGGTCAGCAGCACGACAATGCTGATCTTGGCCTGCAGCTTGGGGTTGAGGAAGTACTGCATGCCGGCGCTGGAGGCGTCCAGAGCGATGATGGCGAGGCCGCTGATCCAGAGCACGAGGAGCGAGAGGCCCACCACGTTCTTCAGATGTTCCAGGTGTTCGCTGCACTGCTTGGCGCCTTCGCCCTTGAGCAGTTGCTTGACCATGGCGATGTCGCTGGTGAGCACCAGGCCGACTGCCACGCAGCAGGCGATCAGGTGAACCTAGACTATCCCTAGACGCATCAGCTCCATGGTTTCCTTTTGCTGTAGTGCCGAAATCAGAAAGGTGTAAAGATCCATGGGGTACCTCGTGTTCTGCAATTAATAAGTAAAAGATGTACGTGCACCTGAACTTGCTAAGTTGGCGCCGACTCGAATTTATTCGATTAATAAATGTTGCTTGTCACGGTTCTGCTAATTATGAGTTGCAGAAGTTCTCCTTTGTCTGGGCAATAACCAACCACCGACGCAATCTCTTGCGGTCAAGGAATCTTCCAGATTCAGGGGGGAGTGTGGAGCTCGGGGGTGGGCCGCATGCCCAAGCCGGGGGAGGGGCCCACGACTGTAGGAGCAATGGTAAGGGCCATAGTTCAATTTTTGAGCAGCCGTTCGTCGACTTTGGCCCCCGGCTCTGTGATCGGCTGAGCATTTTTTGACCAGAAAGCCCATTCTGGTTGCGTCCGCCGCTTTCCCGGCGCCGTTGAGTCGGCGCGACGGGCGGTATCGTTCCCGGCTGGGCCTTGAACGGTTCGTCAAATTTTCTTGACGATGGGCGCGGCGATTCCGGTCGTCGCGGACGGCGGCGATAACCCATCCCTTGAGCGGCAACGCTATTTCCTTGGGCAGGTTCATATGTTAAGAAAAACGCACGAATCACCCTCCCTCGGCGTTCACCTCAGGAAACCTCATGTCACTGCGTATTTGCATCCTGGAAACTGACATCCTCCGCCCCGAACTGGTCGACCAGTATCAGGGCTATGGCCGCATGTTCGAGCAGTTGTTCGCCCAGCAGCCTGTTGCGGCGGAGTTCAGTGTCTATAACGTGGTGGAGGGGCATTACCCGCCGGACAGCGAGCAGTTCGACGCCTACCTGGTGACCGGCAGCAAGGCCGACTCCTTCGGCGCCGAGCCCTGGATTCAGACCCTCAAGACCTACCTGCTGGAGCGCTATCAGCGCGGCGACAAGCTGCTCGGCATCTGCTTCGGTCATCAGTTGCTGGCGCTGCTGCTCGGCGGTAAGGCCGAGCGTGCGGAGCAGGGCTGGGGCGTCGGCGTGCACAGCTACCGTCTGGAGAACCAGCCGGCCTGGATGAGCCCGGCGCTGGACGAGCTGCAACTGCTGATCAGCCACCAGGACCAGGTCACCCGCCTACCGGAGAAGGCCACGCTGCTGGCCACCAGCGACTTCTGCCCAATCGGCGCCTACCACATCGAGGATCAGGTGCTGTGTTTCCAGGGCCACCCCGAGTTCGTCCACGACTACTCCAAGGCGCTGCTCGACCTGCGTCAGCAGCATCTCGGCGAGCAGGTCTACCAGCAGGGAGTGGAGAGCCTGAAGCATCACCAGCAGGGCAGTACGGTGGCCGAGTGGATGATGCGCTTCGTCGCCCAGGGCAAGCAGGCCAAGGCCTGAGTCCTCGCCCCAGCAACCTGAAAAAGCCCGGCATGCCGGGCTTTTTCATGCTTGTAGCGGATGTTGCAGGACGAAGTGCGGCGACAGCCTTCTGCTCCTCGCTGGCGGCGGGGTCCCGGGCTGCAGCTTGAGGCTCTCGGCCAGGTCGAGTTGGTGCGCCAGCTTGTGGCTGCATTCGATGTTACGTGCGATGGCGCCGGCCGAACCTTTGCCGATGCCGAGCAGGGCGAACAGGGTGGTCAGCAGGGCCAGGCTGGCGAGCAGTAGCAGGCGGCCGCGTTGCCTTCTCATGGTGTGACGGGCTCCGGCTTCAGCTGCGCGACAGGGCGCCGAGCAGCGGCGGCAAGCGGCTGGCCAGGCTGTGCAGCGGCCCCGGTTGGTCGATGCTGGGGGCGTTCTGCTGCAGGCTGGCGTAGCTCAGCGCCAGCACAATGGAGGTGATGATCAGGTACAGGCCGATGGCGGCGAGGGCGCCGTTGCGGGCGGCTTGAGCGAGGTTGGACATTTCTGTGCTCCACGTCGATGGGATCGCGTGGGCACAGAGTCGCTCAAGTCATTTCGAACGAATAATGGATGATCTTAAGAGTAACTATCGATCAGGCTGATGCTTTGTCGCGTCAGGCCTGCGCCAGCTCGCGATCCATGGCGGCGATGCAGTCGCTCATCGCCTGCTGGCAGCGTTCGATCAGGGCGGGCATGTCGTCCAGGCTGAGGCCGGCGGTGGGGATCGCCGGCAGCGAACGGATCAGGATGCGGCCGCTGTCCCAGCGGTTCAGGCGCATGGCCTTGGCATAGTTGCTGACGCACACCGGGATGATCGGCACGCCGGCGGCGATGGCCATCTGGAATGCGCCTTTCTTGAACGGCAGCAGGCCGCGCCCCAGGTTGCGCGTGCCTTCGGGGAACACCCAGATCGAGGTGTCGCGCTGACGCAGGGTTTCGGTGGTGGTCAGCATGGCGCGCTTGGCGGCGGCCGGGTTGCTGCGGTCGATCAGCACGTTGCCGGCCAGCCAGTACAGCTGGCCGAAGAAGGGCAGCCACTTCAGGCTCTGTTTGCCGATGCTCACGGTGCGCCGCGGCACCACGCGGCCGAGCACGTAGAGGTCGTAGTTGGACTGGTGGTTGGCGATGATCACGCAGGCGCGCCGATGCTCCAGCAGCGGGCGTACCTCGGTTTTAAGCTTAAGGCGCAGCAGGCACAGGGCCGGCAGGGAATAGAGGCGAGCGCAGAGGCGGCTGTTGTCCGGGTTGAACGGTCGGCACAGGCCAATCAGCAGGCCGACCAGCCCGGCGAGGATGAAATGCACGCCCATCAGCAGCATGCGCAGAACAAAGAGCATTATTGGTACGACCGTCAGGGAAAAAGGCCGCGCAGTGTACGGGCGTTCACTCTGTCGGGCAATTGCGCCGAACGGCCGGCTGGCGAGCGGCAACGTCCGGGAATGTCAGGGCGCGCGCGGCCCTTGGGCCGGCTCGGGGTGATCTCCAGCGCGCTCATGCGGGGCCGGCAGCCCTGGCGGCCATCGCCCGGCAACGACAAGCTGGCGGCAAAGCGATTAAACTCCCCGGGTTTTTGCCGACCCGGATCCCCCGCCATGCAGCACCCCGCCGAACACTCCCCGCTGGGCAAGTCCAGCCAGTACATCGCCGAGTACAGCCCTGCGCTGCTGTTTCCCATCCCGCGCGCGGCGAAATGGGCCGAGCTGGGCCTGGATGGCGAGCACTTGCCGTACCGGGGCGTGGACTACTGGAACTGCTACGAGCTGTCCTGGTTGCTGCCCTCGGGCAAGCCGGTGGTGGCCATCGGCGAGTTCGCCATCCCGGCCGACTCGCCGCACATCATCGAGTCGAAATCCTTCAAGCTCTACCTCAACTCGCTGAACCAGACGTCCTACGCGACCTGGGCCGAGGTGCAGGCGACCCTGGTGCGCGACCTCTCGGCGGTGGCCGGCAAGCCGGTGGCGGTGCGCCTGCGCAGCCTGGCCGAGGTGGCCGGCGAGGGCGTGGCGGTCTTGCCCGGCGTCTGTATCGACGAGCTGGACATCAGCGTCAGCCGCTACGACCAGCCGCAACCCGAACTGCTGCGTTGCGACCCGGAGCGCGTGGTGGAGGAGAGCCTGCACAGCCACCTGCTGAAGTCCAACTGCCCGGTCACCGGCCAACCGGACTGGGGCAGCCTGGTGGTGCAGTACCGCGGCGCGGCGCTGGATCACGCCAGCCTGCTGGCCTATCTGGTGAGCTTTCGCCAGCATGCCGATTTCCATGAGCAGTGCGTCGAGCGCATCTTCCTCGACCTGCAGCGCCTGCTGCAGCCGCAGGCGCTGACGGTCTACGCGCGCTACGTGCGCCGCGGCGGGCTGGATATCAATCCCTACCGCAGTACCGAGGCGCTCGCCGCGGACAATGCCCGCCTGGTGCGCCAGTAGTCGATGGCAGGAACGGCTGCAGCGCATGCTGCGGCCTGGGTGTCCGGTAAAACCCAGTGATGAAAAATGCCGCTGCCCCGGCAGCGGGCGAGCGGCATTCGGCGTCGTAGCCCGGATGCAATCCGGGTTGCGGTCTGTGCGATGCTCCTGGCGTGCAGCGAGCCCGCTGGCCGGTTCAGATGCCCATATTGGCCAGGCTCTGCATGATGTTGCGCAGGGTGCCGGCGAGGGTCGGGTGGCTGGCTTCGAAGCGCTCCACCGCGAGGTTGACGCCGTCCACCAGGGTGGCGTCGGGGGCGGCCGCCGCCTGGCGCGCCAGTTGCAGTTCGATCTCCTGGGTCAGGACGTAGAGCGATGCCCGTTCTTCCTCGCTGAGCGGCGGATCCTGGGCCAGTTGATCGCGCAGGGTTTCCAGTTGCTGCTGCAGGTCGCGTGCTGGCATGGGGTTCTCCCTTGTCTGAAGACATAGGCATTGACCTCGAACTGCGGTCCAAGGTTTCTACCTGTGTTCAAGGGTACTCCAAGCCTGCCGGCTTTGCCTGATCTCGATCAAACCGCCTCAGGGCTTTTCCCCCTTGCTGCGCCGCATGCCGATATCGGCCAGGCTCGGGCCGATTTCGCCGAGGTGGTCGATCACCGAGTGGCTGCCCAGGCGATACAGCTGCAGCGTGGCCTGCGCCCGCAGGCATTCGCGCTCGCTGCCGCTCAGGGCTTGCCAGTCGGCCGGCGCCAGGCCGCACAGCGGGCCGCAGGCGGCCAGGCCGATGGTCCAGCAGCCGGCATTGAGTCCGGCGCGCAGCAGCAGC
>NZ_AVOF01000034.1:0-12063 GCF_000465935.2 Pseudomonas sp. EGD-AK9 | reverse complement strand
CCATCGCCGAGCTGCGCGACGCCCAGGTGTTCGACGGCCCCTCGCTGTTCGCCCTGCAGATCCGCGCCGAGCAGGCCGGCGCCGAGCGCCTCGGGCATCTGGTGGCCAACCAGGCGATCCGCCGGGCCGCCTACCAGGCCGTGGGCGAATGCGCCGATGTGCAATTGCGCTGTGAGGCGAGCGTGCGCGCCATCTGCCAGCGCGAACGCGAGGTGGAGCTGGTTCTTGAGGACGGTCAGTTACTGAAAACCCGTCTGCTGGTGGCTGCCGACAGCCGCTTCTCGGAGACCCGCCGCCAGCTCGGCATCGGCGCCCAGCTCAAGGACTTCGGCAAGAGCATGCTGGTGTGCCGCATGCAGCACGAGCGCGATCACCAGCAGGTGGCTTGGGAGTGGTTCGGCTACGGCCAGACCCTGGCCCTGCTGCCGCTCAATGGCCGCCAGTCGTCGGTGGTACTGACCCTGCCGCCGCGGCAGATCGAACGCCTGCAAGGGCTCGACGAGACGGCCTTCGCCCGGGAGATGGAAAGGCGCTTCGAGCGCCGCCTTGGCGCCATGCGGCTGGTCAGCAGCCGCCACGCCTACCCGCTGGTCGGCGCCTACGCGCGGCGCATGATTGGCCGGCGTTGCGCACTGATCGGCGATGCCGCCGTGGGCATGCATCCGGTCACCGCGCATGGCTTCAACTTCGGCCTGGGCAGCGTGCAGCGGCTGAGCGAACTGCTGCTGGCCGCGCAGCGCAAGCGCCAGGACCTCGGCGCAGGCGATCTGCTGGCGCGCTACGAACGCCGGCAGCGCCTGGCCACCTGGCCGCTGTACCAGGCCACCAATCTGCTGGTGGAGCTGTACACCGACGACCGCCTGCCCGTGCGCCTGCTGCGCGGCGCCGGGCTGCGCCTGGCGCAGGGGCTGCGGCCGTTGCAGAGCGGCATCGCCCGGCACCTGACGGCGCGCACCTGAGCCGGGCTCAGAACCACTGATCGTTGCGCTTGCGCTTGACCCGCAGCATGGTCGGCAGGATCAGCCCGAGCAGCAGCCCGGCGCCGGCGATACCGCCGCCGTAGACCATGTAGCGCATCAGCACCTGCTGCTGCTCCTCGCCCAGCTGCGCCTGGGCATCGCGCAACTCGGCGCGGGCCGTGGTCAGCTCGCTGTCCAGCGCGCTGCGGGCTGCCTGCAGCTCGTCGATCAGTTGCTTGCGCGAGTCCAGGGTCTCCTGCATGCCCTGCACGCGGGCCTTCCAGGCGTCGTCGATGCCTTTCAGCTCGGCGGACAACTCGGCCACCTGCTGCTCCAGCTGCGGCAGGCGCTCGGCCTGGCCGGGCACGGCCTGCAGGTCGCGGCTGGGAATCCACACGGCGTTGCCGTTCTCCGCGCGCACCTGGCTGTAATCGCCCTGGCTGCGCAGCAGCTCGACCTTCTGCCCGGAACTCAGCGTGCCGACGATGCGGTAACCGTCGGTCGGCCCGCTGCGCACGTAGGTGTTCAGGCTGTCGCTGACCCAGCGCGCATTGCCGGCCTCCTCGGCCTGCGCCGCAGGGGCGAGCGCCAGCAGACCGCCGAACAGACAGGCGGCGAAGGGTCGAGTCGAAATAACGGGGAAATGACGGGATAGGGACATGGGCGATCTTCACGTGGCGACGAAAACGAAGCCCGCCGGGCGGGCGCGGTGCGAGGTCGGCCACAGGCAGCGCCATGGGCTGCAGCGGAGGTACCGGAGGCGCGCTGAGGAGGCCTTCAGCCAGCCGGCCAATGGCCACCCGCGCCGCCCCGGCGGGCCGACAGGAGAAAGACCGGGGCGAGCGCCGTGAGTTCACTCGCGCGCCTGGAGGCGAGACGGGTGGCCTCAGCTGTCGCGAAACAGATCGTGCGCATCGAGCAGGCGCCAGGCGATCTCCGGACGCTTTTCCAGGGCGCGGCGGATCGCCGCCGGGATCGCCTGGCGGGTCTTGCGGCACAGGCCTGGCTGCTCGTCGAAGCGAAAGCCGATGCCGCGCATGCTGCGCACCTCGCCATGGCCGGGAGCGATATGCAGGCCAATGCCGAGCTGCTCGAACATGCGCTGCTGCAAGCGCTCGAGTTCCTCCAGGCTCTGCAGGTTCTCCAGGCGCTCGAGCAGGCGCTGCTCCTCCTGACGGGTGAGCAGCAGGATGCGCGTGTCGGCGCCCGGCGCGTCCAGCAGCTGTTCGCGCCGACAGTCGCAGACGCCCGCTGGGCAGGGATGACGAAGCGGTGGCAGGGAAGTCATGGGCTAGGATCATAGCCAGCCGCGAATGCCGTTGCCCACTGCCGCGTCGTGCAGGGCGATGGCCGGGCCAGGCAACCTCTCGCCGTCGCCGGGGTCTGAGAGCCCTGATCAACCAAGGAGCCACCATGCAACGCCTATCCCTGCTGCTCTGCAGCGCCCTGCTCGCCGCCTGCAGCAGCAGCGTCGAGATGCACCGCCTCAGTGGCGAAGTCTTCTACCTGCAGCGCAGCGCCCTGCCGCCGCAGGCCACCCTGGAGATCAGCCTGCTCGACGTGTCGCTGGCCGACGCACCGGCCCAGGTGCTGGCCCGTCAGGCCGGGCCGGTGGCCGGCCAGGTGCCGCTACCCTTCAGCCTCGCCTACGACCCGACGCAGCTGCAGCCCGGCCATCGCTACGCGGTCAGCGCGCGCATCGAGGCGGACGGCCGGCTGCTGTTCATCACCACCGAACAGCACGGCGTCGCCCTCGACGGCAGCGACCCGCAGCCGCTGCGCATCTGCGTCGACGCCGTGCGTTGAGCAGGCCCTGCAGCAGCCGTTAAGCTGACCCCACTCTCACCCGCACAAGGAAGACCACCATGCTTCGCCTCACCACAGTCGCCGCCGGCCTGCTGCTCTCGGCCAGCGCCTTCGCCCTGTCCCTCTCCGACCTGAGCCAGCAGGACGCCAGCGGCGGCCTCAAGGACGCGCTGATCCAGGGCGCCCAGGTGGCGGTCAAGCAGCTCGGCACGCCCGGCGGCTTCAGCGACAACCCGGACGTGCGCATCGAGCTGCCGGGCCACCTCGGCAAGGCCGCCAAGACCATGAAGATGATGGGCATGGGCGCCCAGGTCGAGCAGCTGGAGGCGAGCATGAACAAGGCCGCCGAAGCCGCCGTGCCGCAGGCCCAGGCGCTGCTGGTAGACGCCGTGAAGAAGATGACCCTGGCCGATGCCAAGGCGATTCTCGCCGGCCCCGCAGACTCCGCCACCCAGTACCTGAACCAGAGCAGCCGCGAGCAGATCCGCGCCAAGTTCCTGCCCATCGTCAAGCAGGCCACCGACCAGGTCGGCCTGGCCCAGCAGTACAACGCCTTCGCCGGTCAGGCCGCGGCCTTCGGCGTGGTCGACGCCAAGAGCAGCACGGTGGAAGGTTACGTCACCGAGCAGGCGCTCAACGGCCTGTTCGAGATGATTGCCGTGCAGGAAGCGAACATCCGCCAGAACCCGGCCGGCGCCGCCACCAGCCTGGCGCAGAAGGTATTCGGCGCGCTCTGAGCCCCGCCTGCCGTGACAACGCCCCGCTCGGCCCCCGGCCGGCGGGGCGTTTTGCCTGGTTCTCAGCTCAGGGCCGGCTGAGCGCGCCGAGCTGCGGCCGGGCAAACAGGTAGCCCTGCATGTAGCGGATGCCCAGTTCGATCAGTGCGTCGCGCTCGCCGGCGCTTTCGATGCCTTCGGCGATGATGCGGATGCCCAGCCGCCGGGCCACCAGGACGATGCCGGCGACTATCGCCTGGCGCACCGGGTCCTGGTCGATGCCGCGGGTCAGCACCATGTCCAGCTTGAGGATATGCGGCTGGAAGGTGGCCAGCAGATTGAGCCCGGAGTAGCCGGCGCCGAAGTCGTCGATGGCGGTGGTGAAACCCTGCCGGCCGTACTCGGCGAAGATCCGCTTGAGGTGCTCGGCATCGTGGATCTGCTCGCCCTCGGTGACCTCGAACATCAGCCGCTCGCGGGGGAATTCGAAACGCCTGGCCGCCTCCAGCGTCGCGCGGATGCAGGTCTCGGCGCGATACACCGCATTGGGCAGGAAGTTGATGCTGAGCAGGCAATCGGGGAGTTCGTGCAGGCCGAGACGAGCCGCCTGCTCGATGGCCTTGACCCGGCAGGCCTGGTCGAAGCGATAGCGGTTGCCATCGTTGACCCGCCCGAGAATCTCCCCCGCCGACTCGCCGTTGACGCCGCGCACCAGTGCCTCGTAGGCGAAGGGTCGCCGCTCCTCGACATCCAGAATCAGCTGAAAGGCCATGGTGAAGTCGAACCCCAGCGCCTCTGGGTTGCGGCACTCGGCGCAGCCGAGCGGGCGAAAGGGTTGGGGGAAGAAACTCCGGCTGTCACTGTTCATGGGAGCATCCTGGTCAGGGGCGAAGACCACCGTTGGCGCGGGCCCGTCGCGGGAGCCCGGCACTTCGTAACTGACAAAAGCGCAACGCCTCGGCTCAGGCGGCGAACCGCCGCGGCCGACGGACGAAGGATAGCCTGCTCCGCGCCATCAGAGCCGGAAGGAGGCCACCTGTTTTTCCAGGGACAGCGCCAGCTGCTGAAGGGCCTGCGCAGTACGCGAGGTGTCCGCCACCGCTTCGCTGTTCTGCTGCGACATCTGCGCGATGCGCTCGACATTGCGCGCCACGTCCTGGCTGGCCACGGTCTGTTCGCGCAGCGCCAGGGAAATCTGGTCGACCACGCCGACCACGCGCCCCGAAGCTTCGCGGATGCTGACGATGGCGTTGCCGGCCTGGCTGGCCTGCTCCACTCCGCTGCTGACCTGCTGCACGCCGACCTCCATGTTGCCCACCGCATTGCGCGTGCCGTTCTGGATCTTCTTGATCATTTCGGCGATCTCCTGGGTGGAATTGGCCGTGCGTTGCGCCAGCAGGCGCACCTCGTCGGCCACCACGGCGAAACCGCGCCCCTGCTCGCCGGCCCGTGCCGCCTCGATGGCCGCGTTGAGCGCCAGCAGGTTGGTCTGGTCGGCGATCGCCTTGATCACGTTGACGATGGAGGAAATCTGGTCCGAGTGCTGGCCCAGCTCGCCGATCTGCGCGGCCGCGCCCTGCACGGTGTCGGCGATGCGCTGCATGCTCGACAGGGTGTGCTGGATCACCGTACCGCCTTCCGACGACTGCCGACCCGACTCGCTGGACAGGCTGTGGGCCTCGTTGGCGTTGTCGGCGACATGGTTGATGCTGACGGTCAGCTCCTCCACCGTGGCGGCCATGCTGGACGCCGCGTGGGACTGCTCCTGAGTGGACACCGACAGCTGGCTGGCGGCGCTGGAGATGTTCTGTGCGGCGCCGACCAGCTGCTCGGCGCCGCTGCGGATCTGCCCGATCATCTCGCGCAGGCGCTCCTGCATGGTGGCGAAGGCGTCCAGCAGCACGCCGATCTCGTCGCGGCCGGCGCGCTCGATGCGCGTATCGAGACGCCCCTCGGCGATGCTGCGCGCCACGTCGACGACCGGCTGCAGACGTCCGGCGATGCTGCGCGACAGGGCAAAGGCAACGCTGATGGCGAGCACCGCGGCAATCAGCCCGCCGCTCAGCAGAATTGCCAGCGACGACGACTTGGCCGCTTGCATGGCGAGGTTGCGCTGCGCAAGCAGGCCATTTTCCTCGGCCTGCAGATCGGCCAGCAGCTGGCGCATGGCGTCCATCTTGGCCTTGTCGCGCCCCGCGCTGATCTGCGCGATGACCGCCTCCATCGACTGCGCACCGGCCACCACCTGGCGGCGTAGCTCGACATTGCCGTGGATGTCCTCGCGCTCCCACTGATCGTGCAGGGCCTGCAACTGGCTCAGGCGCTGCTGCTGCTTGGGGTTGTCGGCGGTCAGACGGCGCAGTTGCGCGAGGTGCTGCTGAAAGCTGCGCTCGCCCTCGTTCAGCGGAGCGAGAAACTGCTCGCCGCCGGTGATGGCGAAACCGCGCATGCCGGTCTCGATATTGATCAGGCTGGTCAGCAGCGAGGCTGACTCGTTGAGCACATCGTAGGTATGGATATTGCGCTTGACCGTGCTGTCGACCTCGGCAAAACCGCGCCAGGTCGACAACACCAGAATCAGGATGATCAGCAGAACGACGCCGAAACCCGCATACAACTTCTGGGAAATGCTGAGATTGGCAAACATGGAGGCCTCTGAATCGAAAGGGCAGACAGTGCGCCGGGGCTGACGGCCCTCGGCGATGCTCGGAGCGCCGGCAGGAAAAGGCACCGGTGGCGATGGCCAGCGCAAAAATGGCACAGCGCCATTATGCATATCGATACAAAAACTGTACAAGATATTCTCTATGTACAACTTAGACCCTATCTATCACGCCCCCTGGCAGGTCCGCACCAAGCCTTCGCCGCCCCTGCCAAAGCCGCTGGCGAAGGCCAGCCCCGCCCAAAACGAAAGCCCCGCCGGGCTTGTGGCCGGGCGGGGCTTTCGGGTTGCCGTTGCCGATCAGGCGCAGGCGGCTTGCATCTGCCGATGCGTGTCGATGAGGTGCTGCACCACGCCGGGATCGGCCAGCGTGGAGATGTCGCCGAGAGCATCGTATTCGGCGGTGGCGATCTTGCGCAGGATACGGCGCATGATCTTGCCCGAGCGGGTCTTGGGCAGGCCCGGCGCCCACTGGATCACGTCCGGGGTGGCGATCGGGCCGATTTCCTTGCGCACCCAGTTGCGCAGCTCCTGACGCAGCTGCTCGCTGGCCTCCTCGCCGGCGTTGAGGGTGACGTAGACGTAGATGCCCTGGCCCTTGATGTCGTGCGGCACGCCGACCACGGCGGCCTCGGCGACTTTCGGGTGGGCGACCATGGCGCTTTCCACCTCGGCGGTGCCCATGCGGTGCCCCGAGACGTTGAGCACGTCGTCGACCCGGCCGGTGATCCACCAGTAGCCGTCCTCGTCGCGGCGCGCGCCGTCACCGGTGAAGTACATGCCCTTGAAGGTGTTGAAGTAGGTGTCGACGAAGCGGTCGTGGTCGCCGTACAGGGTGCGCGCCTGACCCGGCCAGGAGTCGATGATCACCAGGTTGCCTTCGGCCGGCCCTTCGATGATGTTGCCCAGGTTGTCCACCAGAGCCGGCTGCACGCCGAAGAACGGCCGTGCGGCGGAGCCCGGCTTCATCGCGTGGGCACCCGGCAGCGGGGTCATCAGGCAGGCGCCGGTTTCAGTCTGCCACCAGGTGTCGACGATCGGGCAGCGGCTCTGGCCGACGTTCTCGTAGTACCAGTGCCAGGCCTCGGGGTTGATCGGCTCGCCCACCGAACCGAGCAGGCGCAGGCTGGAGCCGTCGGCGCCGGCCACGGCGGCCTTGCCCTCGGCCATCATGGCGCGGATCGCGGTCGGCGCGGTGTAGAGGATGTTGACCTTGTGCTTGTCGACGATCTTGGCCACGCGGGTGACGTCCGGGTAGTTCGGCACGCCCTCGAACATCAGGGTGGTGGCGCCGTTGGCCAGCGGGCCGTAGATCAGGTAGGTGTGGCCGGTGACCCAGCCGATGTCGGCGGTGCACCAGAACACCTCGCCCGGGCGGTAGTCGAACACCCGCTCGTGGGTCAGCGAGGCATACACCAGGTAGCCACCGGTGGTGTGCAGCACGCCCTTGGGCTTGCCGGTGGAGCCGGAGGTATAGAGGATGAACAGCGGCTCCTCGGCGCCCATTTCCTTCGGCGCGCAGACGCTGCCGGCGACCTTCATCAGGTCTTCGTACCAGATGTCGCGATGCTGGTTCCACTTGATCGCCGAGCCGGTGCGCTTGGCCACGATGACCTTCTGCACGCTGTGGGTTTCCGGGTTGGTCAGCGCGTCGTCGACGTTGGCTTTCAGCGGCACCTTCTTGCCGCCGCGCACGCCTTCGTCGGCGGTGATCACCACCTTCGACTTGCAGTCGATGATGCGCCCGGCCAGGGCCTCCGGCGAGAAGCCGCCGAACACCACCGAGTGGATGGCGCCGATGCGTGCGCAGGCCAGCATGGCCACCGCCGCCTCGGGGATCATCGGCATGTAGATGGTCACCACGTCGCCGCGGTGCACGTCCTGGCCACGCAGGGCGTTGGCGAACTTGCACACCTGCTCGTGCAGCTGGCGGTAGGTGATTTCCTGGTGCTCGGCCGGGTCGTCGCCTTCCCAGATGATCGCCACCTGATCGCCCCGCTCTTCCAGGTGACGGTCCAGGCAGTTGTAGGAGACGTTGAGGGTGCCGTCGGCGAACCACTTGATGTCGACGTGGTGGTCATCGAAGGAGGTCTGCTTGACCTTGGTGTAAGGCTTGATCCAGTCGAGGCGTTTGCCCTGCTCGCGCCAGAAACCGTCGGGGTTGACCACCGACTGTTGGTACATGGCCTTGTAGGTGGCCTCGTCGGTCAGGGTCCTGGCGGCCGCTTCCGGGCTCACGGGATAAAGAGACGCAGCACTCATGGATATACCTCGATGGCGAGTTGTTTTTTATGCTGCCTTTTGTATCCCCCGACCCTTCGTGTGGCCATTCGACCATGGTCTTACCGCTCTAAGACCATGGTCTTGAGCGGCTTTCCCGGCATTTATCGGCGACAAAAAAAGGGCGACCAGAAGGTCGCCCGCCCATTCAAGACATTCCGGGAGAGGAATGTAGAAACGCTTGCACCCAAACCACGCAGGATCGGGACGGACGTAGTGTCGCCGTCTTCGCCCCCAGGCGCCTATTGCACCATGGTCGTAGGGCAGCGCCGGCGGCGCGAGCGGTCATACTGTCTCTCGTCCCATCCCGGAAGACTGCGATGAAGCCCGAGCACCTTGCCCTGCTGCACCAGGCGCCAGCGAGCCGCCACGCCGACGACGGCTGGGCCAGGCTGTGCTGCGAGCAGGCGCTGCTGGCCTTGGAAGAAGGCTGTTACGCCGTCGGTGCGCTGCTGGTCACCGAGCAGCAGGAACTGCTGTGCAGCGGCCGCAACCAGGTGTTCGCCGGACGTTACGCCAGCGCCGCGCACGCCGAGATGCAGGTGCTCGATCAGCTCGAAGCCGAGCACCCGCAGCTCGACCGCAGCGGCCTGACGCTCTACGTCAGCCTCGAGCCCTGCCTGATGTGCCATGGCCGCATCCTGCTGGCCGGCATCCGCCACGTGCGCTACCTGGCGCGCGACCGTGACGGCGGCTTCGCCGCCCATCCACCGCGCCTGCCGCCGGCCTGGGCCAATCTGGCCTCGCGCCTGTCGGCGGCCCAAGCCGAGGTCGATCCCTACTGGAGCGAGCTGGCCAAGCGGGCGGTCGAGCAGTTGCAGGACCGGCAGGCGTTGCAGAATCGAGTGGTCGCGGCCTGGCGCGGCGGCCAGATGGATTGACGCGCCGCGCTGTCGCGACGCAGGGCGCGCGGCACCCCTACGATTAACCCCGCAGACGCTTGACCAGCCGTGCCTGCAGCGCTTCCAGCTCAGCCGGATCGGCCTTGTTCGCCGCATGGATGCCCAGTTGCTCGCCGGGGAAGCGCGGGATCACGTGCATATGGATATGGAACACCGTCTGCCCGGCCGGCGCGCCGTTGAACTGCGCCACCTGCACCCCGGCCGGCTCCAGCTCCTCGACCAGGGCGCGGGTGAGCTTCTGCACCACGGCCATCACCTTGGCCAGGCTGGCCTCGTCGATCTCGAGGATATTGCGCGCGGCGGCGCGCTTGGGAATCACCAGGCTGTGGCCGTAGGACTGCGGGAACAGGTCGAGGAAGGCCAGCACCTCGTCGTCTTCGTAGAGCTTGTAGCAGGGCGCTTCGCCGCGAATGATCTGGGCGAAGATGTTCTGGGGATCGTAGGTACCGTGCAGACTCATGCCGATGGGCTCCGTGCCGGGTGGAGGAAAGCTCGCACCATACCGCCTAGCCCGCTCCCAGGAAACCGGCGCTTCACCGCCGTATGGCTCGCGTCTCCATGCCCCGCCTCGCCGGCGCGCAAAAAACCGGCGGTTGACCGGCGCAACGCTGGCGCCCATACCCGGCCCGAGCATCGGGAACCTGCCGGCATCGCCCGGGTCGATGGGCATTAGCAGCAGGATCGATTTCCCTCGCCCGCACCCTGCGTGTTCTGATCGCCCGCATCCCGTCGCCGTCCCATCCGCCATGGAGTTCACATGACCGACCTCGCCCAGTTCCCCATCACCCGCAAATGGCCCGCCCAGCACCCCGAGCGCCTGCAGCTCTACTCGCTGCCCACGCCCAACGGGGTCAAGGTGTCGATCATGCTGGAGGAAACCGGCCTGGCCTATGAGCCGCATCTGGTCAGCTTCGACAGCAACGACCAGTTCAGCGAAGCGTTTCTCTCGCTCAACCCGAACAACAAGATTCCCGCCATCCTCGACCCCGTTGGTCCGAACGGCGAGCCGCTGGCATTGTTCGAGTCCGGCGCCATCCTGCTCTACCTGGCGGAGAAGACCGGCCAGCTGCTGCCGCAGGCTGCCGGTGCGCGCTACCAGGCCATCCAGTGGCTGATGTGGCAGATGGGCGGCGTCGGTCCGATGTTCGGCCAGCTCGGCTTCTTCCACCGCTTCGCCGGCCGCGACTACGAGGACAAGCGTCCGCGCGACCGCTACGTGGCGGAGAGCAAGCGCCTGCTAGGCGTGCTCGACCAGCACCTCGAAGGCCGTGACTGGATCATGGGCAGCGAATACAGCATCGCCGATATCGCCACCTTCCCCTGGATACGCAACCTGGTGGGCTTCTACGAGGCCGGCGAGCTGGTCGAGTTCGAGCGTTTCGCCAACGTGCGCCGCGTGCTCGAGGCCTTCCTCGCCCGCCCCGCCGTACAGCGCGGCCTGAACATCCCCGCGCGCGGCTGACGCCCCCCGAGTTCGACGAAAGCGCCGATCTAGAGCCATTGCCAATCCCCCGACGCGCTGTCGGGGGCCTATAATGCGCCGGCCGTTTGCCCTCCCCGCCCAAGGTTATTCATGAACGACCACGCCGCCACCGCCGCGACCAACCTGTCGCCTGGCGCGATCCTTCTCATTCAACTCGCCCTGGCCCTCGGCGGCTTCGCCATCGGTACCGGCGAATTCGCCATCATGGGCCTGATGCCCAACGTCGCCGCCGACCTGGGTATCAGCGAGCCGCAGGTCGGCCACGTGATCAGCGCCTACGCCCTCGGCGTGGTGGTAGGCGCGCCGACCCTCGCCCTGCTCGGTGCGCGCCTGCCCAGGCGCATCCTGCTATTGCTGCTGATGGGCTGCTTCGCCCTCGGCAACTTCGCCAGCGCCCTGGCCCCGGACTACCTGTCGCTGATGCTGTTCCGCTTCGTCGCCGGCCTGCCGCATGGCGCCTACTTCGGCATCGCCATGCTGGTGGCGGCGAACATGGCGCCGCCGCACAAGCGGGCCAAGGCGGTGAGCCGGGTGCTGGCCGGTCTCACCGTCGCCATCCTGATCGGCAACCCGCTGGCCACCTGGCTCGGCCAGGGCCTGAGCTGGCGTTACGCCTTCGCCCTGGTCGCGGTGATCGCCATCACCACCATCGCCATGGTGGCGATCTTCCTGCCGACCGATCGCAACGAGCAACGCTCCAGCCCGATCGGCGAGCTGCGCGCCTTCAACCGCGCGCCGATCTGGCTGGCCATGGCCATCGGCTCGATCGGCTTCGCCGGGATGTTCTGCGTGTTCGCCTACATGGCGCCCACCCTGCTGCAGGTGACCGGCGTACAACCGGGCTGGATTCCGCTGGCGATGGCGCTCTTCGGCGCCGGCTGCATCGTCGGCAACAGCGCCGGCGGCTGGCTGTTCGACCGCCTGCGCTTCAAGGCGGTGGCCTGGATCCTGCTGTGGAGCGCGCTGGTGCTGCTGTTGATGCCGCTGGCAGCGCAATCGGTGTGGAGCGTGGCCCCGGCGATCTTCGCCCTGGGCACCATGATCGCCCTCGGCCCGGCGCTGCAGACCCACCTGATGGACGTGGCCATCGGCGCGCAGACCCTGGCCGCGGCCTCCAACCACGCCGCCTTCAACATCGCCAACGCCCTCGGCCCCTGGCTCGGCGGCCTAGCCATCGGCGCCGGCCTGGGCTGGACGGTCACCGGCTATATCGGCGCGGCCACCGCCGTGCTCGGCCTCGGCCTGTTCGCCTGGG
>NZ_AVOF01000033.1:0-12144 GCF_000465935.2 Pseudomonas sp. EGD-AK9 | reverse complement strand
GGCGCAGCAGTTCGGCCGGCTGCAGGCTGGGCTGGCGCAGCATGCGCTGCTCGGCCGCCGCGCCGCTGGTGGGGATGTCGGCCAGGCCGTCGCCGTCCAGGTCCGGCAGGTTGCGGATATGGTCGAGCAACGCCTGCCATTCCTTGAGTTCCTGCACGCCGGGGGTGTCCGGGTCCTGGTCGATGATGGCGTCTTCGATGCGCGGCAGCGGACGGCCGGCGGCGTCCTTGGGCACCACGTCGAGCAGGCCCTTGGTCAGGTCCGGCACCAGCCAGGTGAAGCTGCCGACGTAGCTGGTGGCGCCGATGCTGTAGAGGCGCGGGTCGTCCAGATCCAGCTCGCGGTAGCCGTTGACCGGGTCGCCGATCTCGATGCGGCTGACGCGGTCGAACGGCACGCGCCAGGGGTTGTAGCTGAAGCGCACGCCGGACACCCGCGGGTAGTAGCTGCGGCTGTCGCGCAGCTGGTAGGCGAGCAGCAGCACCTCCAGCATGGTCTTGATCTCGCGCGCGCTGACGTGGACCTTGATCAGCGGGTAGCCGGGTTCGTCGTCGAACTGGCCGATGCCCAGCGGGGCGATGCGGAACAGGTCGGAGACGCTCTGCACGCCGTGGCGGCCCTTGATCAGGTCGTCGCGGATGGTGCCGTTGCCGGTGAAGGCCAGGTCGGCGCCGGCGGCGTGGCGCAGGGCGTCGGTGACCAGGTTGGCCAGGGTGGTATCGGTGAAGTCGCGGCCGAGGCGCTGGTCGACCTTGGCCAGCGGCTGGTCGAAGCGATAGCCCTTGGGCGCCAGCATGCGCTCGCTGACCACCTGCTTGAAGTCCTCGACCTGGGCGGTGATCGCCGCATCGCCGGCGATGCGGTCGTCGAGCGGGTGCAGGCGGTAGTCACGCAGGCGCGGCACGCCGTCGGCGCCGAGGCTCATGCGCAGCTCGCCGAGGTACTGGATTTCCGAGCCGGCCTGCATCACCGGGGTGCGCCCATTGACCAGCACCGGCTGCGGCAGCGCCACGTGCGAATGGCCGCCGACCACTATGTCGATGCCCGGCACCTGCTCGACCAGCTCCACTTCCTCGCCGCGCCAGCTGCCGTCGGCCTGCTGGGTGACGCCCATGTGCGAGAGCAGGATGACCACCTCGGCGCCCTCCTCGCGCAGCTTGGCGACCATGATCTTGGCGGTCTCTACAGGGTCGGCGAAGGTCACCGGCTTGATCATCGGGCTGACCGCCACGGCGTTGTTGCCGAGCAGGCCGAACAGGCCGAAGCGGATGCCGCCGCGCTCGATCAGCTGGTACGGCAGGATGCGCCCGGCCTCGAAGTGCGCCTGCAGGCTGTCGTCCTCCTTGCGCGCGGGGTCGAAGCGGATATTGCTCGACAGCAGCGCCGGCAGCGCCTCGCCCTTGGCCCTGTGCGCGGCGCCGATCATCGCGGCGAGGCCGGCGGGGCGGAAGTCGAATTCGTGGTTGCCGAGCACCGCGGCGTCGTAGCCCAGCTCGCTCATCAGGCGCAGCTCGCTGCCCATCTCGCGGGCGACGGTGTGAAACAGCGTGCCCATGGTGAAGTCGCCGCCATCGAGCAGCAGCACCGCCTCGCCCTCGGCCGCCGCGCGGCGCTCGCGCAGCAGGGTGGCCAGGCGCGCGACGCCGCCGACCGTGTCGTCGTCGTTCAGCGTGGCCGGGCTGTATTCGTTGTCGGGGCCGAAGCCGAGCAGGCGCGATTGCCAGTCGTTGCTGTGCAGGATGGTGAAGCTGCGTTCGGCGGCCGCCAGCGGGGCGGCGCTCAGCAGGCCGGCGAGCAGCAGGGTGGGAAACAGGCGCATGGACGATCCTTGACGATGACTGCGGCGAAGTATGCAGCAAGCCGCCGACAGCGGCAGCGACCGATCGGGCCGCGGCTTGTCGCCAATCGGGTCAGGCATTCATTGCCACAGGTCAGCGCCGCAGACCGGCACAGCGACTAGGCTGAAAGCAGGACAGCGAAGCGGAGAAGAGCGATGGATCACTTTCACCTGATGCTGGTGCTGCTGATCGGCGGCTTCGTGCTGCTGGGGGTCGGCTTCAACTTCCGCGAACACGAATGGGGCGTGCGCGTGCTCGGCCTGGGGGTGTTGCTGATGCTGGTGCCGATTGCGCTACGGGTGCATCTGGCATTGGCGTAGATCGGGCGCACCCTACCGTTTCCAGCGCTCGGCGGCGCTCTGGTCGCTGCAGCGGCCTTCGACCCAGCGCGGGCCTTCGCTGGTGTCTTCCTTCTTCCAGAACGGCGCGCGGGTCTTCAGATAATCCATGACGAAGTTGCAGGCGTCGAACGCGGCCTGGCGGTGGGCGCTGCTGGTGCCGACGAAGACGATGGGCTCGCCCGGCTCCAGGCGACCGATGCGGTGGATGATCTCGATGCCCAGCAGCGGCCAGCGCGCGCGCGCCTCGTCGGCGATCTTGGCCAGGGCCTTCTCGGTCATGCCGGGGAAGTGTTCGAGGAACATGCCGCCGACGTCGCGCCCTTCGTTGAAGTCGCGCACGTAGCCGACGAAGCTCACCACCGCGCCGATGCCAAGGTTGGCGGCGTGCATGGCGTTGAGTTCGCTGCCGGGGTCGAAGGGTTGGGCTTGGACGCGGATGGTCATGCGGGCGTGTCTCGTTTGATGAGGGCTGAGGTCAGGGTCGGTCGGCGGGCTCTTGGTGAGCCGATTGGTGGGCTGAAGCCCACCCTACGCGGAACGCCGCCCGACCGCTCCTACAGGGGTATCAGCCGCCGGTAACGGTGGGGAAGAAGGCCACTTCATCGCCTTCGGCCAGCGGCTCGTCGAGACCGCACAGTTCCTGGTTGCGCGCGCACATCAGGTTCTGCTCGCCGAGCACCTCCCACTCGCCGCCACGGGCCAGCAGGTGCAGGCGCAGTTCGTCGAGGCTGGCGAAATCGCCGCTGAGTTGCTCCTCGTCGCGGCCCAGGGCTTCGCGGTAACGGGCGAAATACTGCACGCGGATCATGCTGGCTCCTCCGCCTTGTAGTGGCCGCTCTTGCCGCCGAGTTTCTCCAGCAGGCGCACGTTCTCGATGACCATGCCGCGGTCCACCGCCTTGCACATGTCGTAGATGGTCAGCGCGGCGACGCTGGCGGCGGTCAGCGCCTCCATCTCCACGCCGGTCTGGCCGGACAGCTTGCAGCGCGCGGTGATACGTACGCAGTCATCGCCCTCTGCGCTCAGCTCGACCTTGACCCCGGTGAGCATCAGCGGGTGGCACAGGGGGATCAGGTCGGAAGTTTTCTTCGCCGCCTGGATGCCGGCGATACGCGCCACGGCGAACACGTCGCCCTTGGGGTGCTCGCCGGCGACGATCATCTGCAGGGTGGCGGGCAGCATGCGCACGCGCGCTTCGGCAGTGGCCTCGCGAAAGGTGGTCGCCTTGTCGGTGACGTCGACCATATGCGCGCGGCCTTGGGAATCGAGGTGAGTCAGCACGGGAAAGCTCCAGGCGGGGATCGGCCGATTGTAAACCCCTGGGTCAGGATTTGGCAGGCATAAAAAAGCGATGCCGCGTCATATGCCGGGACTCCACCCAGCTTCTGTAGCAGCGGATTTATCCGCCACCATCGCGGCTGAAGCGGAACGCCGCCCGGCCGCTCCTACAGGGCGCGCAAATAATAACGCCCCTGCTCTTGCGAACAGGGGCGCGAGCGCTCAACAGCCCGAGCGCTACATATGGGTTTCCGCGTATTCGGCGAGGATCGAGCGCGGCACCCCTTGCAGGGTGATGTGCACGCCGTGGGGGAAGTCCTTGAAGCGTTCGGTGAGGTAGGTCAGGCCCGAGCTGGGCGCCGACAGGTAGGGGGTATCGATCTGCGCCAGGTTACCCAGGCACACCACCTTGGAGCCGTTGCCGGCGCGGGTGATGATGGTCTTCATCTGGTGCGGGGTGAGGTTCTGGCATTCGTCGATGAGGATCAGGCTCTGCTGGAAGCTGCGCCCGCGGATGTAGTTGAGCGACTTAAATTGCAGCGGCACCTTCTGCAGGATGTAGTCGACGCTGCCGTGGGTGCTCTCGTCGTCCATGTGCAGGGCTTCGAGGTTGTCGGTGATGGCGCCGAGCCAGGGCTCCATCTTCTCCGCCTCGGTGCCGGGCAAAAAGCCGATCTCCTGATCCAGCCCCTGCACGCTGCGGGTGGCGATGATGCGCCGGTAGCGCTTGCTGACCATGGTCTGCTCGATGGCCGCGGCCAGCGCCAGGATGGTCTTGCCGGAACCGGCGGCGCCGGACAGGTTGACCAGGTGGATGTCCGGGTCGAGCAGGGCGAACAGCGCCAGCGACTGGTACACGTCGCGCGGCTTGAGGCCCCAGGCTTCCTGGTGCAGCAGCGGCTCCTGGTGCATGTCGAGGATCACCAGCTCGTCGCCCTTGATCGCCTTGATCCAGCCGACGAAGCCCTGCTCGTCGAGGATGAACTCGTTGATGTGCACCGCCGGCAGGTTGTCGGTGAGCTGCACCCGGTGCCAGGTGCGGCCGTGGTCCTGGCGGGTTTCCACCTTGCTGACGCGGTCCCAGAAGGAGCCGGTCATGTCGTGGTAGCCCTTGGACAGCAGGGAGACGTCGTCCACCAGCTGGTCGGTGTGGTAGTCCTCGGCATCGATACCACAGGCGCGCGCCTTCAGGCGCATGTTGATGTCCTTGGTCACCAGCACCACGGACAACCCCGGATTACGCGATTTCAGCTCCACCAGCTGGTTGATGATCTTGTTGTCGTTGAGGTCTTCCGGCAGCCAGGTGATGGGCGCCGCGCGCTTGCTCATGAGAATCGACAGACGCCCGCAGGGGCCGCTCTTGCCGCGCTGGATGGGTACGCCGTGCTCCACGTCGTCCGGGCTGGCGACACCGAGGATCTGATCGATGAGGCGGATGGCCTGGCGGCATTCGGCGGCGACGCCGTGCTTGCCGGATTTCAGCTTGTCGAGCTCCTCCAGCACTGTCATCGGGATGGCGACGTGGTGCTCTTCGAAGTTCAGCAAGGCGTTCGGATCGTGGATCAGGACGTTGGTGTCGAGGGCGTAGAGGGTTGGAGCGGTGGGCTTGGAGCGTCCGTGGTCATCCATACTCGGTCACCTTCTTGTAGTAGCCAAGCGACGCAATACCAAGGCGGTGCTGCGCCGCGGAGAGGCCGCCGACTCCTCAGTGCCGGGGCTGAGAAGGTGCAAGCAAGGTGAGGGCCAGTGGCCGCCACCTGTCTGCAGGTTTCGGCGGTCTTGCTGTTTAATTACTCCAATTCAGGTGACAGAAAAACGTTTTTTTGTGGTTTTACCGGTTTATTTGTCGCCGCGACAAATAGCGCTTGGCGGGCTCCGGCGACGCCGTTACAGTCCGAAGTCCCACCCGTCGTTTTTCGCCCTCAGCCGTGGCCGACCTCGGCGCAGCGATTGACCTCCACCGTGACGTGCACCAGCTCGGCAAAGCCCGCCAGACGGGCCTTGTAGCGATCAGCCGTGGTTTCGCCATGGGTCACCACGCTGACGATGCAGGCGTACTGGGCGCGACCGACGCGCCACAGGTGCAGGTCGGCCAGTTCGGTGTCGTGCTCCTGCTCCAACGCGGTGCGCACACGCTCCACCAGGGGGCTGTCCATCTCGCGGTCGAGCAGCACCTTGGCGGTCTCCAGCAGCAGGCCCTTGGCCCACACCGCAATGATCAGCGCGCCGACCACGCCCATCAGCGGGTCGAGCCAGTTCCAGCCCAGCCACCAGCCGCCGAGCAGGGCGAGGATCGCCGCCACCGAGGTCAGGGCATCGGCCAGCACGTGGAGGAAGGCGGCGTGGCGGTTGAGATCGCGCCCGCCGGCTGGCGCGTGATCGTGATCGTGATCGTGATCGTGCCCAGCATGGCCGTGGCCATGACCCCGGGCGTGGCCATGCTCGTGCTGGTCGCGCAGCATCCAGGCCGACACCAGGTTGACCAGCAGGCCGAGCGCCGCCACCGCCAGGGCCATGTCGAAGGCGATCGGCTGCGGCCGCCACAGGCGCCACAACGACTCGACGGCGAGCAGGGCGATCACCACCAGCAGCAGCACGGCGCTGGCGAAGCCGGCCAGCACCTCCACCTTCCAGGTACCGAAGGCGAAGCGCCGGTCGTTGGCATAGCGCCGCGCCAGCAGGTAGGCCAGCGCGGTGAGACCAATGGCGAGCATATGCGAGGCCATGTGCCAGCCGTCGGCGAGCAGGGCCATGGAGTTGAAGGCGTAGCCGGCGGCGATCTCCACCAGCATGGTCGCGCCGGTCAGCGCGGTGACCCGCCAGGCCTGGCGCTCGGCCGTGGACTCCAGCGGGCGATAGTCGTGGGAAGGCTCCCAGCGCGAATGGTTGCAGCTCGTCATGACGACTCCCTGTGCGAGGTTCGCCGCCACACTACAACCCCGGGGCGGCCCCGGGGTCAAGCCGGCGCCTGGCGCCCGGTCCTGCACACCAGGTTCCGGATTGCCTCCGGGCTGGGCGCTGCGGTCGTTGTCCTGACTCAATCGCCCCTATAGGTGGTCTTGCCCGGCCCCAGCTTCTAGAATCGCCGCCAGACTTTCAGGAGCAGATGTCCATGCTGATGGTGATTTCACCGGCCAAGACCCTCGACTACGAGACCCGGCCGGCCACGCCGCGCTTCACCCAACCCGAACACCTCGACCACGCCCAGGAACTGATCGAGCAGCTGCGCGACTTCAGCCCGGCGCAGATCGCCGAACTGATGCACCTCTCGGACAAGCTCGCCGGCCTCAACGCCGCGCGCTTCGGCAGCTGGCAGCGGCCGTTCAATCCGTCCAACGCCAAGCAGGCGCTGCTGGCATTCAAGGGCGACGTCTACACCGGGCTGCATGCCGAGGACTTCTCCGAGGACGATTTCGACTTCGCCCAGGCCCACCTGCGCATGCTCTCCGGCCTGTATGGCGTGCTGCGCCCACTGGACCTGATGCAGCCCTATCGCCTGGAGATGGGCACCAAGCTGGTCAACGGCCGCGGCAAGGATCTCTATGCCTTCTGGGGCGAGCGCATCAGCGGCTGGCTGAACGAGGCGCTGGCCGCCCAGGGCGACGAGGTGCTGCTCAACCTGGCGTCCACCGAGTACTTCGGCGCGGTCAAGCGCAAGGCGCTGAAGGCGCGGATCATCGACACCGAGTTCAAGGACCTGAAGAACGGCCAGTACAAGATCATCAGCTTCTACGCCAAGAAGGCCCGCGGCCTGATGGCGCGCTACGTGATCAAGGAGCGCCTGACCAACCCCGAGGGCCTCAAGGACTTCGACTACCAGGGCTACCGCTACTCGGCCGAGCATTCCAAGGAAGACAACCTGGTGTTCCTGCGCGACCAGCCGCAGGACTGATCCTCACCTCGCGGCCCGGCGCTCTGCCCGGCCGCCTCCTCTGCCGCCGCAGCGACTGGCCTGCCTGGCCGTCCCGCAGCCCTGGCCATCGAAGCCGTGGCGCCCCCATGAACCTTGGTTCCCGCCAACAAAACCCGCACGCCTTGGCAATTTCGACGCCGGCCTGTTTTAGCGCGAGCCATTGCCCGTCCTTAGTTACCCGCTAATTGCACGCCAATTAAACTGCAAAGTGCCATCGTGCAATTTGCAAGTTGCCATTAATTTGCGATCAATTAATCGTTCAGCTTGCGTTCAGGAACAGGACGAACGGTAGGAACTATCGCAAAAGTCATGCACTCATACAGCCCGTAACACATTTCAATACATAACTTTCTTGCCACTTTAAACTGCCACCATGCGAATCAACCTTCGCTGGGCGGTTTCGCCCGGAAGAAAGTAGACGGGCCACCAGAGGGAGATAGACACCCGCGCAAGAGTACCGAAACAGAGGCCTCCACTCGGGCCGCACAGATAATATCCAAGGGCCACCACTTTATATAAAGGCCCACATTTGGCGCCACTTCCGGCGCCCTACCCTACTTATGCCTGAAGGAACTTGCTGACGCAAAAACAGCAAGTTCGCAGAACAGTTTTGGCCATTTGGCCAGTATTTGAAAACGCATCGAACGGACGAGGTGAATACCATGCGAATCAGTATTTTCGGTTTGGGTTATGTGGGCGCCGTGTGCGCCGGTTGTTTGTCGGCCCGCGGCCACGAGGTGATTGGCGTGGATATCTCCGCGCACAAGATCGAGCTGATCAACAACGGCAAATCGCCCATCGTCGAACCGGGCCTGGAGGAACTGCTGCAACAGGGCCTGCGCCAGGGTCGCCTGCGCGGCACCACCGACGTCGCCGCCGCCGTGCTGGAGAGCGACGTGTCGTTCATCTGCGTCGGCACGCCGAGCAAGAAGAACGGCGACCTGGAACTGAACTACATCGAAGGCGTGTGCCGCGAGATCGGCTACGCCCTGCGCGACAAGCCCGGCCGTCATACCGTGGTGGTGCGCAGCACGGTACTGCCGGGTACCGCGAAGAACGTGGTGCTGCCGATTCTCGAGGATTGCTCCGGGAAGAAGGCCGGGGTCGACTTCGGCCTGGCGGTCAACCCCGAGTTCCTCCGCGAGAGCACCGCGATCAAGGACTACGACTTCCCGCCGATGACCGTGATCGGCGAACTGGACAAGGCCTCCGGCGACCTGCTGGCCAGCATCTACGGCGAGCTGGACGCGCCGATCATCCGCAAGGACATCGAAGTCGCCGAGATGATCAAGTACACCTGCAACGTCTGGCACGCGGCCAAGGTCACCTTCGCCAACGAGATCGGCAACATCGCCAAGGCGGTCGGCGTCGACGGCCGCGAGGTGATGGACGTGATCTGCCAGGACCACAAGCTCAACCTCTCCAAGTACTACATGAAGCCCGGCTTCGCCTTCGGTGGCTCCTGCCTGCCCAAGGACGTGCGCGCGCTGAACTACCGCGCCGGCAGCCTGGACGTCGAGGCGCCGCTGATCGGCTCGCTGATGCGCAGCAACGCCGCCCAGGTGCAGAAGGCCTTCGACATCATCGCCAGCCACGACACGCGCAAGGTCGCCCTGCTCGGCCTGAGCTTCAAGGCCGGCACCGACGACCTGCGCGAGAGCCCGCTGGTGGAACTGGCCGAGATGCTGATCGGCAAGGGCTATGACCTGGGCATCTACGACCGCAACGTCGAATACGCCCGCGTCCACGGCGCCAACCGGGACTACATCGAGTCGAAGATCCCGCACGTGTCCTCGCTGCTGGGCAGCGACCTCGACGCGGTGATCGCCAAGGCCGACATCATCGTCCTCGGCAACGGCGACGAGCGTTTCGCCAAGCTGGCCGCGCAGGCTCCCAGCGGCAAGCGGGTGATCGACCTGGTCGGCTTCATGCCGCACGCCAGCAATGGCGTGGCCGAAGGCATCTGCTGGTAAGGCCAAGCGTGCCCGCGCGCCCTGCGCGCGGGTACCGAGAGACGCATATGGACAAGCTCAAGAACGGCCTCAACCACGCCAGCGGCTGGCTGCTGTACCTCAGCGCGCTGATGCTGCTGGCACTGGCCCTGCCACGTACGGTGTTCGACCCCGAATCGCGGGACTTCCTCCTGCTGATCGGCATCGTCGGCATCTGGCGTTATTCCATGGGCGCCTTGCATTTCGTGCGCGGCTGCCTGTTCCTCTACCTGGTGTATCCCTGGTATCGCCGCAAGGTGCAAAGACTCGGCAAGGATGCCGACCCCTCTCATGTCTTTCTGCTGGTCACCAGCTTTCGCATCGAGGCGCTGACCACCGCCATGGTCTATCGCTCGGTGATCCGCGAGGCGATCGACTGCGGCTACCCGAGCACCGTGGTGTGTTCGATCGTCGAGCTGTCCGACGAGCTGCTGATCAAGACGCTTTGGGCCCAGGCCCAGCCGCCGGCGCACGTCAAGCTGAACATCGTGCGCATTCCCGGCACCGGCAAGCGCGACGGCCTGGCCCACGGTTTCCGCGCCATCTCCCGGCAGCAGCCGGATCGCGATGCGGTGGTGGCGGTGATCGACGGCGACACCGTGCTCGAGCCGGGCGTGGTGAGCAAGAGCGTGCCCTGGTTCAAGCTGTTCCCCAACGTCGGCGGGCTGACCACCAACGAGTTCTGCGAGGTGCGCGGCAGCTACCTGATGAGCGAGTGGCACAAGCTGCGCTTCGCCCAGCGCCACCTCAACATGTGCTCGATGGCCCTCTCCAAGCGCGTACTGACCATGACCGGGCGCATGTCGGTGTTCCGCGCCAGCGTGGTGACCGACCCCGAGTTCATCCGCGACGTGGAGAGCGATCACCTCGAGCACTGGCGTCTGGGCCGCTTCCAGTTCCTCACCGGCGACGACAAGTCCAGCTGGTACAGCCTGATGCGCCTGGGCTACGACACCTTCTACGTGCCGGATGCGGCGATCAACACGGTCGAGCATCCGCCGGAGAAGAGCTTCATCAAGGCCAGCCGCAAGCTGATGTTCCGCTGGTACGGCAACAACCTGCGGCAGAACTCGCGCGCCCTGCGCCTGGGCCTGAATCGCCTCGGCGCCTTCACCAGTCTGGTGCTGCTGGACCAGCGCGTGTCGATGTGGACCTGCCTGCTCGGCCTGTGCGTGGCGATCATCGCCAGCATCAAGTACAGCCTGATGTACCTGTTGATCTACCTGCTGTGGATTGGCAGCACGCGCCTGGTTCTGACAGTGCTGCTGATGCTCTCCGGCCACCGCGTCGGCCCGGCCTACCCGGTGCTGCTCTATTACAACCAGATCGTCGGCGCCCTGGTGAAGATCTACGTGTTCTTCCGCCTCGACCAGCAGTCCTGGACGCGCCAGAACACCAAGCTCAACCGCGGCCTGTCCAGCTTCGCCAACTGGTTCAACAGCTGGTCGTCGCGCGCCATGACCTTCTCTGCCTCCTGTGTATTCATCGCCGCGCTGTTGGCGCTGGTATGACCGAACTCGAATAGGAACTAGCCACCATGAACTCAGTCGCCAACCTCAACGTCGTCCATGAGTCCGAGGCCCAGCGCCAGCACGCCCGGGTCAAGCTGCCCGGACGCCTGCGCTACAGCAATGCCCAGCGCGAACGCATCGACGTGCGCCTGCTGGATGTCTCCGCCGGCGGCTTCAGCTTCGCCAGCGAGCGCACCGCGCACAAGGTCGGCGATTTCCATCGCGGCCAGCTGCAGTTCCAGCTCGACAGCCTGGTGCTGGGCCTGGACATGGATTTCCAGGTCTGCTCGGTGCAGCCCGAACAGGGCCGCGTCGGCTGCCAGTTCCACAACCTCGGCACCCGCGAAACCGCCGCCCTGCGCCACCTGATCAGCGCCCACCTGGCCGGCGAGCTGGTCAACGTCGGCGAGGTGCTGCACATCCTCCAGCGCGAGAACTTCACCAAGGCGCGCAAGAACGGTGCCGGCGGCGGCATGGGCCTGTTCGGCCGCCTGCGCGCGGTGACCTTCAGCACCGCGATCTTCCTCGTCGGCCTGGCCGCCTTCGGCTACATCGGCAAGTCGATCTACGGCCTGTACTTCGTCACCCACGCCCAGTCGGCGCAGATCAGCCTGCCCGCCCTGCAGGTGACCATGCCGCGCGAAGGCAGCGTGCAGAGCCTGGTGCAGCCCGACGGCATCGTCGAGAAAGGCGCACCGATCGCCACCTTCACCACCAGCATGCTGGAGATGCTCAAGGGCCATCTGGGCGAGGAGCAGCTCGAGCCGAGCCAGATCGAGGCACTGTTCAGCCGCGAGATGCAGGGCACCCTGACCAGCCCGTGCAACTGCAAGATCGCCCGCCAGCTGGTGGCCGACGGCCAGTTCGCCAGCAAGGGCGACGTGATCTTCGAACTGGTGCCGCAGGACGGCATCGCCACCGTCAGCGCCAGCTTCCCCTACCGCCATCTGGAACAGGCGCGCCCGGGCACCCCGGTGAGCTTCAAGGTGGCCGGCGAAGACCAGCCGCGCCGCGGCGAGATCGTCAGCAGCAGCCTGCACGACGGTGGCCTGTCCGCCGACATCCGCGTGCAGATCAAGCCCGAACAGACCCTGCCCGCCAGCCTGGCCGGCCAGCCGGTGGACGTGGTCATCGACCGCGGCCCGTCGCTGAGCTGGCTGGTCGACCGGGCCATCGCCGCCGGACGTTAACGCCATGTCTCTGCCTCTTCTCCGCCCCACCCTGCTCGGCCTGGCCGTGAGCGCCGCCCTCGCCGGTTGCGCCGGCCTGCCC
>NZ_AVOF01000032.1:0-12159 GCF_000465935.2 Pseudomonas sp. EGD-AK9 | reverse complement strand
CGCCGCTGGGGTCGACGGCGATGCCCTCGAAGCCCTGGTTGAAGTGCAGCAGCATGCCGCTGGCACGCGCCTGGCGCACCAGGCCGCTGGGCAAGTTGAGCCACTGCGCGCTGCCGCTGGGCGCCACCTGCAGCACCGCGGCGCGCGTCTCGCTGACCAGGTAGCGGTTGCCCTGGGCATCGCAGGACAGCCCTTCGAAATCCAGCTTGCCGCCGCGTACCAGGCTGGCGGCCCAGTTGCGCATGCGCAGGCCCCAGGGCAGGGCGCTGTCGGGCGGCTCGGGGGCGACGAAGGGTTCGCCCTCGGCGCGCAGCAGGCCGTCTTCACGGTGCAGCTGGTAGAGGGTCGCGTCGTCGCGGTCGGACACCGCCCACAGCGCCTCGCCGCACTGGGCCAGGCCGGACAGGTTGCCGCCGGTCATCTCGCTCACCGGGTATTCGGCCTGCAGCTGCAGTTCTTCCAGCGCCGCGGGCTCGGCGTGGGCGCCGCCGGCCAGCAGGCCGAGTGCCAGCAACAGCCTGCGCATCAGGCCAGTACCTCGGCCAGGTTGCCCTTGGTTTCCAGCCAGCTCTTGCGGTCGCCGGCGCGTTTTTTCGCCAGCAGCATGTCCATCACCTCGCGGGTGCCCTCGAAATCGTCCAGGGTCAGCTGCACCAGGCGGCGGGTGTTGGGGTCCATGGTGGTTTCGCGCAGCTGCGGCGGGTTCATCTCGCCGAGGCCCTTGAAACGGGTCACCTGCGGCTTGCCGCGGCGCTTCTCGGCCACCAGGCGGTCGAGGATGCCGTCGCGCTCGGCGTCGTCGAGGGCATAGAAGATCTCCTTGCCCAGGTCGATGCGGTACAGCGGCGGCATGGCCACGTAGACGTGGCCAGCGTCGACCAGGGCGCGGAAGTGGCGGACGAACAGGGCGCAGAGCAGGGTGGCGATGTGCAGGCCGTCGGAGTCGGCGTCGGCGAGGATGCAGATCTTGCCGTAGCGCAGCCCGGAGAGGTCGCTGGAGCCGGGGTCGATGCCGATGGCCACGGCGATGTCGTGCACCTCCTGTGAGGCCAGCACCTCGCTGCCGTCGACTTCCCAGGTGTTCAGGATCTTGCCGCGCAGCGGCATGATCGCCTGGAACTCCTTGTCGCGCGCCTGCTTGGCGCTGCCGCCGGCGGAATCGCCCTCGACCAGGAACAGCTCGCAGCGCAGCGGGTTCTGCCCGGCGCAGTCGGCCAGCTTGCCGGGTAGCGCCGGGCCCTGGGTGATCTTCTTGCGCTCGACCTTCTTGCCCGCCTTGAGGCGACGGCCGGCGTTGCTGATGGCCAGCTCGGCCAGGGCCAGGCCGGTTTCCGGGTGGGCGTTGAGCCACAGGCTGAAGGCGTCTTTGACCACGCCGGAGACGAAGGCGGCGGCCTCGCGCGAGGACAGGCGCTCCTTGGTCTGCCCGGAGAACTGGGCGTCCTGCATCTTCATCGAGAGGACGAAGGCGATGCGTTCCCAGACGTCTTCCGGCGCCAGTTTCACCCCGCGCGGCAGCAGGTTGCGGAACTCGCAGAACTCGCGCATGGCGTCCAGCAGGCCCTGGCGCAGGCCGTTGACGTGGGTGCCGCCCTGGGCGGTGGGGATCAGGTTGACGTAGCTTTCCTGCACCGCGTCGCCACCCTCGGGCAGCCACAGCAGGGCCCAGTCCACCGCCTCCTTGTTGCCGGCCAGGCTGCCGACGAAGGGTTCGGCGGGCAGGCGCTCGAACTCGCTGACGGCGTCGACCAGGTAGGAGCGCAGGCCGTCTTCATACAGCCACTCTACCTTCTCGCCCGAGGCCTTGTCTTCGAAGCTGACGTTTAGCCCCGGGCACAGCACGGCCTTGGCCTTGAGCACGTGCTTGAGGCGGCTGACCGAGAACTTGAAGGAGTCGAAATACTTGGCGTCGGGCCAGAAGTGCACGCTGGTGCCGGTGTTGCGCTTGCCCACCGTACCGACCACTTCCAGCTCGCTGGCCTTGAAGCCGTCGGCGAAGCTCATCTGGTACTCGTTACCGTCGCGCTTGACGGTCACCACCACGCGGGTCGACAGGGCGTTGACCACGCTGATGCCGACGCCGTGCAGGCCGCCGGAGAACTGGTAGTTCTTGTTGGAGAACTTGCCGCCGGCATGCAGCTTGGTGAGGATCAGCTCGACGCCCGGCACGCCTTCTTCCGGGTGGATATCCACCGGCATGCCGCGGCCGTCGTCGAGCACTTCCAGCGAGTTGTCCTCGTGGAGGATCACCTGGATCGACTTGGCATGCCCGGCCAGCGCCTCGTCGACGCTGTTGTCGATGACTTCCTGGGCCAGGTGGTTGGGCCGCGTGGTGTCGGTGTACATGCCCGGGCGCTTGCGCACCGGGTCGAGGCCGGAAAGGACTTCGATGGCGTCGGCGTTATAGGCGTTCTGCTGGGCCATGGGCTCTCTTGTTCGTCAAATGAGTGCGGAAAAGTCGGTATCGCGCCAGAGTGTGGCGTCGATCCCGGCGAAAGCGAAGAGCATCGGCAGGTCGGCGGCGAAGCCCTGGAAACCGTGGTCGCCGCCGGCCTGGATGCGCAGGGCGCAGGCCCGGTAGTAGCGTTCGGCGTCGCGGTAGTCGAGGGTCTCGTCGCCGGTCTGCAGCCATACCCGGTAGCGCACCGGGTCGCTGGGGGGCGCCACCTCCAGCTCGGCCAGGGCCTCGATGTGATCTTCGGTCAGTTCCCAGGTCTCGTCGCTGTAGTAATTCTGCTGCGGGCCGAGGTAGCCGTCGAACCGCAGGTGCGGGCGTACCGCGGGATTGATCAGCAGCGCCTTGAGGCCATGGCGCTCGGCCAGATAGGTGGCGTAGTAGCCGCCCAGCGAGCTGCCCACCAGCACGGGTTGGCCGAGTTCCGCCACCAGGGCTTCGAGCTGCGCCATGGCCTGGCGCGGATGATGGTGCAGCGCCGGCACCCGCAACCGGGCGTCGAGGCCCAGGCTGCGCATGGCGCGGCTCAGCTGGCTGGCCTTGTGCGAAGCCGGCGAGCTGTTGAGGCCGTGGATATAGAGGATGGATGCGGTCATGGGGCGGGAGGCTACTAGTCCGAGGCCGCAAGCTGCAAGCCTCAAGCTGATTGGGGGTGTTTCAGTAGCCCTTGACGCTGTAATCCACCTCGAAATGGATACCGGTGACGCGCGATACGCCGGTGTCCAGGCGGCCGTCGGCATGCAGGCGCAGCCAGCGGTAGCCGGGCGCCTCGCTGCCGACCTGGAAATCCTCGCTGCCGGGGGCGAACTGCACGCAGGTGGAGGGCGAGGCGAGCAGGCGCAGGCCGCCGCGCTGCTGGTCGAATTCCTGGTGGATATGGCCCCAGAGCAGGGCCTTGGCCTGCCGGTGGCGGGCCAGCACGGCGAACAGGGCGTCCGGGTTGCGCAGGCCGATGGGTTCCATCCATTTGCAGCCGATGGACACCGGGTGGTGGTGCAGGCAGACCAGGTGGTGACGCTGCGGCGCCTCGCTCAGCGCCCGCTCCAGCAGCTCGAGCTGGCTGTCCGCGAGAAAGCCGGGCACCGCGCCGGGGATCGAGGAATCGAGCATGACGATGCGCCAGGCACCGAGGTCGATCACCGGCTCCAGCAGCGCGCTGCCGTTGCAGGCGGCCTGCATCGGCGGCACTTCGTCGTGGTTGCCGGCCAGCCAGCGCGCCGGCGCGCCGATGGCGGCGGTGAGCTGGCGGAAACGCTGGTAGGAGGCCTGACTGCCGTCCTGCGACAGGTCGCCGGTGGCCAGGATCAGGTCGATCTGCGCCTGCTCCTGCTGCACCCGTTCGATCACCCGCTGCAGGCTGTCGCAGGTGTCCATGCCCAGCAGCTTGCCATCCGCTTCGGCGAACAGGTGGCTGTCGGACAGCTGCACCAGCAGGACCGAGGAATCAGCGGAAGGGGTGGGCAGGCTCGGCAAGACCGTCTCCTAGGGCACAATCGGGTGAATTATGGTGGTTGCCGCGCTAAAGGGAAAACCCGCGAAGCGGACGCAGATCACAGAAAAAACGCCAGGAGCGTTTTTTGACGTCGCCTGCGACGGCCCGCAGGGTGGCCGCCAGGGATGGCAGGCCACAAAAGCCGCGCCGCGCTATCGGCCGGGCGGTGCGAAGCTTGACGGTTCAGATGACCGGCTGGGGTTCGTGGCCACAGGCCAGGCAATGGCTGAGCCATTCGCCGAGAAACAGGTTGAGCTGGCTCTTCTCGTCCGGCTGGTGCATGGCGGCATTGGGATAAGGGTAGCGGCTGTGCAGGCGGCGGGCATTCTCGGCACCGACCACTTCGGCCATGCGCGCGTCATGATAGACCCGCACCTCCAGCTGCGGCACCGGCAGCCAGGGCAGGCTGTGCTCCTGGCGGGCGCGCAGGGTGGTGGTGTAGGGGCAGGCTTCGACCACTTCCAGGCTGAGCACGCCGAGCAGGCGGTCGCCCTGGCTCAGGGCCACGCGCCGCGCCTGGGGCTCGCTGCGCATGTCCGGCAGCAGGCGCATCAGGCGAGCGTAGTTGGCCTCGCAGGCGGCCTGCAGTTCGACCAGGTCGACCCGGTAGCGCTCGCGCACCAGGTTCACGACCACATCCCCCGCACTTCGTCGCGATTGAGCGCCAGCCATTGCAGGGCGATGATGCTGGCGGCGTTGTCGATGCGGCCGTCCTTCACCGCCTGCAGGGCATCGGCCAGCGGCCAGACGTGCACGCGGATGTCCTCGCCTTCCTCGGCCAGGCCATGCACGCCGCCGGCGCCCTCGCTGCTGCAGCGCCCGACGAACAGGTGCACGCGCTCGTCGGAGCCGCCGGGCGAGGGGTAGTACTGGGTAATCGGCCACAGCGCAGTCAGCTGCAGGTTGGCTTCCTCGACCGCCTCGCGGCGGGCGACCTCCTCGGGTTCTTCGTCCTTGTCGATCAGGCCGGCCACCAGCTCCAGCAGCCAGGGGTTGGCGCTCTTGTCCATGGCGCCGACGCGGAACTGCTCGATCAGCACCACCTCGTCGCGTTGCGCGTCGTAGGGCAGCACGCACACGGCGTCGTGGCGCACGAACAGCTCGCGACTGAGCTGCGGGCCCATGCCGCCGGCGAACTGGCGATGGCGCAGGCGCACCCGGTCGAGCTGGTAGAAGCCGCGGAAGCAGGCCTCGCGCTCGATGATGTCGATGTCGTCTTTGCCCATAGGCATCCCCCAACTGGCAGTAACGGGCCAGTTGGCCCGTTACCGATCACACTAGCGAGCTTAGCGCTGCCAGATCAAGCTTCCGTGACCAGAGGGCTACACCTTCTGGTAGAGCTGGCTGCCCTGGGCCTTGAACTCCTCGGCCTTGGCCTGCATGCCCTGTTCGGCGTCCAGGTCGAGGGTGTCGATGCGCTGTTCCTTAGCATAGTCGCGCACTTCCTGAGTGATCTTCATCGAGCAGAACTTCGGCCCGCACATGGAGCAGAAATGCGCCACCTTGGCCGAGTCCTTGGGCAGGGTCTCGTCGTGGAAGGCGCGCGCGGTGTCGGGGTCGAGGCCGAGGTTGAACTGGTCTTCCCAGCGGAACTCGAAGCGCGCCTTGGACAGGGCGTTGTCGCGGATCTGCGCGCCCGGGTGGCCCTTGGCCAGGTCGGCGGCGTGGGCGGCGATCTTGTAGGTGATGATGCCGGTCTTGACGTCATCCTTGTTCGGCAGGCCCAGGTGCTCCTTGGGCGTGACGTAGCAGAGCATGGCGCAGCCGAACCAGCCGATCATGGCCGCGCCGATGCCGCTGGTGATGTGGTCGTAGCCGGGGGCGATGTCGGTGGTCAGCGGGCCGAGGGTGTAGAACGGCGCCTCGTCGCAGCATTCCAGCTGCTTGTCCATGTTCTCCTTGATCAGCTGCATCGGCACGTGGCCGGGGCCTTCGATCATGCACTGCACGTCGTGCTTCCAGGCGATCTTGGTCAGCTCGCCGAGGGTCTCCAGCTCGCCGAACTGCGCGGCGTCGTTGGCGTCGGCAATCGAGCCGGGACGCAGGCCGTCTCCCAGCGAGAAGCTGACGTCGTAGGCCTTCATGATTTCGCAGATGTCGTCGAAGTGGGTGTAGAGGAAGTTTTCCTTGTGGTGCGCCAGGCACCACTTGGCCATGATCGAGCCGCCGCGGGAAACGATACCGGTCACGCGTTTCGCCGTGAGCGGCACATAGCGCAGCAACACGCCGGCGTGGATGGTGAAGTAGTCCACGCCCTGCTCGGCCTGCTCGATCAGGGTGTCGCGGAACAGCTCCCAGGTCAGGTCCTCGGCCACGCCGCCGACCTTTTCCAGGGCCTGGTAGATCGGCACGGTGCCTATCGGCACAGGGCTGTTGCGAATGATCCACTCGCGGGTCTCGTGGATATGCTTGCCGGTGGACAGGTCCATCACCGTGTCCGAACCCCAGCGGATGCCCCAGGTCAGCTTGGCCACTTCTTCCTCGATGGAGGAGCCGAGCGCCGAGTTGCCGATATTGCCGTTGATCTTCACCAGGAAGTTGCGGCCGATGATCATCGGCTCCAGTTCCACGTGGTTGATGTTGGCGGGGATGATGGCGCGACCGCGGGCCACTTCGCTGCGCACGAACTCGGGGGTGATTTCCTTCGGAATCGAGGCGCCGAAGCTATGGCCGGCGTGCTGCTCGTTGAGCAGCCCCGCCTCGCGGGCCTCGGCCAGCTTCATGTTTTCGCGGATGGCGACGTATTCCATCTCCGGGGTGATGATGCCCTGCTTGGCGTAGTGCATCTGGCTGACGTTCTTGCCGGCCTTGGCCCGGCGCGGGTTGCGCACGTGGGCGAAGCGCATGGCGGCCAGCTCGGCGTCGCCCAGGCGGCGCTGGCCGAACTCGGAGGACAGTCCCGGCAGCTTTTCGGTATCGCCGCGATCCTCGATCCAGGCGCTGCGCACGTCGGCCAGGCCCTTGCGCACGTCGATGGTCACGTTCGGATCGGTATAGGGGCCGGAGGTGTCGTAGACGGTGACCGGCGCGTTGATCTCGCCACCGAAGTCGGTGGGCGTCACGTCCAGGCTGATCTCGCGCATCGGCACGCGGATGTCCGGGCGCGAACCCTCTACATAGACCTTCTGCGAACGGGGAAAGGGTTGTACGGACTGCTGGTCGACCTGAGCCGATTCACTCAGATTCTTTTGTTGTTGTGCACTCATCAAGGCTCTCTCCGGGGATGGTTGTCGGAGCAGAACCTGAGAGAGGAGGGGCGAAGGCGCACCATGGGGCGGTGCCGAGAGGACTCGCCGGTACGCTGGCGAGGACATCTTGTTCCCTACGCAGGCCTTAACCTGATCAGGTTCAACGGGATCCGGCAGCTGCCAATCTCAGCCCCGCATATGGGGCACCCCGACAAGAACCTGGGCAGTCTAATCAAGCTTGAGCGATAAAACCAACCCGAGGGTCAGAAAAGGTCGACCCGTGCGTCGGAAAACGACCGCTAGTGCCGCCTGCCGGGCATTGTTCCCGGCGAGCAACATAGCTTGCCGCCAGCTAGACTGATGCCGTCCAAGGTGCGCTTGACCCTCGCCCGCGGCGCCCCGTAGCCTTGCCCATCATCGCCCATTCAAGGATCGACCTTCATGTTGCGCAGACTTTCCCTGGCCGTCGCCATTGCCGCTGTCGCCGCAGGCCTGGCCCAGGCCGAAGAGGCCCCGCTGTCGAGCAAGACCGACCTGGTGACCGTGTACCAGGAAGCGGCGAAGAACAATGCCGATATCGCCGCCGCGCGCGCCGATTACCAGGCGCGCCGGGAAGTGGTGCCGCAGGCCCGCGCCGGGCTGCTGCCCAACCTGTCGGCGGGCGCCACCTACGGCGACACCCGCACCGAGATCGACTCGCCGAGCAACAGCGCCTCGCGCAGTGGCACCACCTACCAGGCCAACCTCAGCCAGCCGCTGTTCCGCGCCGACCGCTGGTTCCAGCTGCAGGCCGCCGAGGCCACCAGCGAGCAGGCCGCGCTGGAGCTGTCGGCCACCGAGCAGAACCTGATCCTGCAGAGCGCCGAGACCTACTTCGCCGTGCTCCGCGCGCAGGACACCCTGGCCTCGACCAAGGCCGAGGAAGCGGCGTTCAAGCGCCAGCTGGACCAGGCCAACGAGCGCTTCGACGTCGGCCTGTCGGACAAGACCGACGTGCTCGAGGCGCAGGCCGGCTTCGACACCGCCCGCGCCAACCGCATCCTCGCCGAGCGCGCGGTGGAGGACGCCTTCGAGGCCCTGGTGACCCTGACCAACCGCGACTACGCGGCGGTCGAAGGCATTGTGCATACCCTGCCGGTGCTGGCGCCGACGCCGAACGACGCCAAGTCCTGGGTCGACACCGCCGCCGCGCAGAACCTCAACCTGCAGGCCAGCTACTATGCGGTGGACGCCGCCGAGGAAACCCTGCGCCAGCGCAAGTCCGGCCATGCACCGACCCTGGACGCGGTGGCCAGCTACCAGAAGGGCGATAACGACAGCCTGGGCTTCAGCAACAGCGGCACCTTCGGCAGCCCGACCTACAGCGGCGACGTCTCCCAGCGCTCCATCGGCCTGCAACTGAACATCCCGCTGTACAGCGGCGGCCTGACCAGCTCGCAGGTGCGCGAGGCCTACCAGCGCCTGGGCCAGACCGAGCAGCTGCGCGAGAGCCTGCGCCGCCAGGTGGTGCAGAACACCCGCAACCTGTTCCGTGCGGTGAATACCGACGTGGAAACCGTGCAGGCGCGCAAGCAGTCGATCATCTCCAACCAGAGCGCGCTGGAGGCCACCGAGATCGGCTACCAGGTCGGCACCCGCAACATCGTCGACGTGCTCGACGCTCAGCGTCAGCTGTACAGCTCGGTGCGCAACTACAACGACGCGCGCTACGACTACATCCTCAACAACCTGCGCCTGAAGCAGGCCGCCGGCACCCTCAGCCCGGCCGACCTGGAAGCGCTGGGCAGCTTCCTCAAGCCGGACTACAACCCGGACGAGGACTTCCTGCCGCCGGATCTGGCCTCGGCCGCCGAGGCGCGCCTGCAGGGCGATCCGGATTTCTGAACCACCCGCGTCAAGCAAAAGCCCGACTTCGTGTCGGGCTTTTTCTTGACGCGGGTCGGCAGGGGCTAGGGGCGACGCCCTTCCAGCAGCCTTTGCAGCCCCGCCAGCAAGCGTTGCAGCGCGCCCTGGTTGGCCTTGAGCACGTTCAGGCCGGCCTGGCTCATGCGCTGCACCTCACCAGGCTCGCTCAACAACCGGGCAACCCGCTCCGCCAATTGCTCTGCGTTTTCCACCTCGCCCAGTGCGCCGGCTTCGCGCAGCTGCGCGGCGATCTCGAGGAAGTTGAACAGGTGCGGGCCGCTCAGCACCGGTTTGCCCAGGGCCGCCGGCTCCAGCAGGTTGTGCCCGCCGTTGGCCACCAGGCTGCCGCCGACGAACGCCACGTCGGCCAGGGCGTAGAGAAACAGCAGCTCGCCCATGCTGTCGCCGAGCAGCACCTGGTCGCCGGCCTGCACGGCTTCGCCGCTGGAGCGGCGGCGCGTCGTCAGCCCTTGATTCAGGCACAGCTCATGCACCGAGTTGAAGCGCTCGGGGTGGCGCGGCACCAGAATCAGCAGGGCATCCGGCCTGGAGACCAGGAGCTGCCGATGGGCGGCAAGGACGATCTCGTCCTCGCCGGCATGGGTGCTGGCGGCGATCCACAGCGGGCGCTGCTCGGCCTGCCAGGCGCGGCGCAGTTCGGCGGCGCGTTGCACCAGGCCGGCATCGATCTGCAGGTCGAACTTGATCGAGCCGGTCACCTCGACGCAGTCGCGGCGCGCGCCGAGGGCGAGAAAGCGCTCGGCCTCGGCCTGGGTCTGCACGGCGATCAGCGACAGCTCGGCGAGCATCGGCGCGGTGAGTCGCCTGAAGCGCCCGTAGCCGCGTGCCGAGCGTTCCGACAGCCGAGCGTTGGCCAGCGCCACCGGGATGCCGCGCCTGGCGCACTGGTGGATATGGTTGGGCCACAGCTCGGTTTCCATTACCACGGCCAGGCGCGGCTGCACTCGACGCAGAAAACGCGCGGCGGCCCAGGGCAGGTCGTAGGGCAGGTAGCAATGCTGCACGCCATCGCCGAACAGCGCCTGGATGCGCTCGGAGCCGGTCGGGGTCATGCAGGTGACGGTGATCGGCAGATCGGGATAACGCGCCTGCAACGCGCGGACCAGCGGTGCGGCGGCGATGCTCTCGCCGACCGACACCGCGTGCACCCAGATGCCGCCCGGTTTCAGCGCTGGCAGGGCGAAGGCAAAACGCTCCTCGATCCGTCGCGCGTAAGCCGGCGCCTTGCGCGCGCGCAGGGCCAGGCGCAGGGCGATCAGGGGCAGGGCCAGGTGCAGCAGCAGGGTATAGAGGTGTCTGTTCATGGGCGCGCAGCTTAGCGGTCGAGGCCCGCTCCTGGAAGTGGACTTAGAGCCCGTTCAACGTCTCGCGAGCTAGAGCAATGCAAGGCAAAAACAGGCGAGGAAGCGGAGTGTGCTTTTGTACATGAGCATCCCGAGCCTGTTTTTAACGCAGCAGTGCCGACGCGCAGCAGAGTTTGGAGGGGCTCTCAGGCCTGCGGGCGCAGTAGCTCGCGCGCCAGGCAGTCGGCCAGCCAGTTGGCCGCCGGGCCGAGCGCGCCGTCGCGGCGGCACACCAGCTCCACCACCAGCGGCAGCGGCGCCCAGTCGCTGCGCAGTTCCTGCAGGTGGCCCTGATAGGTCGGGTACTGCGCCACGTGGCGCGGCAGCCAGGCCCAGCCCAGGCCGCGAATCACCAGCTCGGCCATCACGTAGAAGCTGTCGGCGCGCCACACCAGCGGACTGATCTGCTCGCCGCCGGGGTAGTGGCTGTCCTGCGGCGTCATCAGCAACTGGCGGTGTTCGGCCAGATCGCGGCGCTCCACGCTGGCGCGTCCGGCCAGCGGGTGCTGCGGGCTGCACACCGTGACCATCTCGATGGTGCCCAGGCGCTGGCTTTCCAGCTCCCTGGGCATCTGTTCGTGATGAAACAGCAGGCCCAGGTCGGCCTGGCGCTGCAGCAGCTTGCGCGCCACATCGCCCTGGGCGCCGCTGGACAGCTGCACCTCGAGCCGGGGAAAGGCCTCGGCCAGCGCCCCCAGGCTGGCCAGTACCGGCTGATAGGGCATGGCTTCGTCCTGCGCCAGACGCAGGCGCGCCTCCTCGCCGCGCGCCAGACCGAAGGCGCGGCCGTCCAGGCGCTCGCACTGCTGCAGCACGCTGCGGGCTTCCTCCAGCAGGGCCGCACCGGCTTCGGTCAGCTGTGGCTGGCGCCCGCTGCTGCGCTCGAACAGCTGCACGCCGAGGTCGGCTTCGAGCAGGGCGATGGCGGTGCTCACCGCCGACTGCGCGCGCCCCACCTCCCGCGCCACGGCGGAGAAGGAGCGGCATTCGGCCGTGCGGACAAACAGGTGCAGCTGATCGAGGTTCCAGTTCATGGGGTCAACCTATCTGTAATTCAGATGGGTAATGACTTTATCCCATCGCTGGCGAGCTTAGAATCGCGCCATCGCTCAGGAGTCGCCGCCATGCCCGGATACCTCTACCTCGCCATCGCCATCGCCGCCGAAGTGGTCGCCACCACCTCGATGAAGGCCATCGACGGCTTCAACAAGCCGCTGCCGCTGCTGCTGGTGGTGGGCGGCTACGCCATCGCCTTCTGGATGCTGACCCTGGTGGTGCGCACCATTCCGGTGGGTATCGCCTACGCCATCTGGGCCGGCCTGGGTATCGTCCTGGTCAGCGTCGCCGCGCTGTTCCTCTACCAGCAGAAGCTCGATCTGCCGGCGGTGCTGGGCATGGGCCTGATCGTCAGCGGGGTGCTGGTGATTCAGCTGTTCTCGCAGTCCACCGGCCACTGACGGCGGCCTCGGGCAGGCCGGCCCGGGCGGGTTATACTTGCGCCCCTGTTTTCCGGCGAGGCCCGTTCATGTCCCAGTCCCTCAGCACCGATGTCCTGATCGTCGGCGGCGGCATCGCCGGCCTCTGGCTCAACGCGCGCCTGCGTCGCCAGGGTTTCGCCACCCTGCTGCTGGAGAGTGGCAGCCTCGGCGGCGGGCAGAGCGTGAAGTCCCAGGGCATCATCCACGGCGGTGCCAAGTACGCCCTGCATGGCGCCCTGAGCGGCGCCTCCGAGGCCATCGCCGACATGCCGCGGCG
>NZ_AVOF01000031.1:0-12221 GCF_000465935.2 Pseudomonas sp. EGD-AK9 | reverse complement strand
ACCGGTTGCGCTGGCCGCCGGGCAGGGCGCGCTCAGCGTGCAGTTCAGCGCCGATTGCTGGACCCAGGTCACCGATGCCGACGGCAAGGTGCTGGTCAGCGCGCTCAAGCGCAGCGGCGAGCGTATCGAGTTGACCGGCAAGGCGCCCATGGAGCTGCGCCTGGGCTTCGCCCGTGGCGCCCAGGTCAGTTACAACGGCGAGGCGGTCGACGTTTCGCCTTTTATCACGGGCGAGACCGCGCGCCTGAAGCTGGGGTTGTAAGCATGCATTGCGAATCGCCGATCAAGCGCCGACTGTCGCGCAAGATCTGGGTCGGCTCGGTACCGGTGGGCGGCGATGCGCCGATCGCGGTGCAGAGCATGACCAACACCGACACCAACGACGTGGCCGCCACCGTGGCGCAGATCCGTCGCCTGGAAGACGCCGGCGCCGACATAGTGCGCGTCTCGGTGCCGGACATGGACGCCGCCGAGGCCTTCGGCAAGATCAAGCAGCAGGTGCGCGTACCGCTGGTTGCCGACATCCACTTCGACTACCAGATCGCCCTGCGGGTGGCCGAGCTGGGCGTCGACTGTCTGCGCATCAATCCGGGCAATATCGGCCGCGAGGATCGGGTCCGGGCGGTGGTCGAGGCTGCCCGCGACAAGGGCATCCCGATCCGCATCGGGGTCAACGCCGGCTCGCTGGAAAAGGACCTGCAAAAGAAATACGGCGAACCCACCCCCGAGGCGCTGGTGGAATCCGCGCTGCGCCACGTCGAGCACCTGGATCGGCTGAACTTCCCCGACTTCAAGGTCAGCGTGAAGGCCAGCGACGTGTTCATGGCCGTCGCCGCCTATCGGCTGTTGGCCCAGCAGATCGAGCAGCCGCTGCACCTGGGCATCACCGAGGCCGGCGGTCTGCGCTCCGGCACGGTGAAGTCGGCCGTGGGCCTGGGCATGCTGCTGGCCGAGGGCATCGGCGACACCATCCGCATCTCCCTGGCCGCCGATCCGGTGGAGGAGATCAAGGTCGGATTCGACATCCTCAAGTCGCTGCGCCTGCGTTCGCGTGGGATCAACTTCATCGCCTGCCCGAGCTGCTCGCGGCAGAACTTCGATGTGGTCAAGACCATGAACGAGCTGGAAAGCCGCGTCGAGGACCTGCTGGTGCCGCTGGACGTGGCGGTGATCGGCTGCGTGGTCAACGGCCCCGGCGAAGCCAAGGAAGCGCATATCGGCCTGACCGGCGGTACGCCGAACAACCTGGTCTATATCGACGGCAAGCCTGCCTCGAAACTGACCAATGACAATCTGGTGGATGAGCTGGAACGGCTCATTCGCGACAAGGCGGCCGAGAAGGCCGCCGCCGATGCGGCCGTGATCGTCCGCGGCTGACGCGGCGTTAAGGATTTCCTGTGAGCAAGACCCTGCAAGCCATTCGTGGCATGAACGACATCCTGCCCGAGCAGACCCCGCTCTGGCGCTACTTCGAAGGCCGCGTGGCGAGCCTGCTGGACGGCTACGGCTACCGCCAGATCCGCATGCCCATCGTCGAGTTCACCGAACTGTTCAAGCGCTCCATCGGCGAGGTCACCGATATCGTCGAGAAGGAGATGTACACCTTCGAGGACCGCAACGGCGACTCCCTGACCCTGCGTCCGGAAGGCACCGCGGCCTGCGTGCGCGCCGTGCTCGAGCATGGCCTGGCCGGCGGTGGTCAGACCCAGAAGCTCTGGTACATCGGCCCGATGTTCCGCCACGAGCGCCCGCAGAAGGGGCGCTACCGGCAGTTCCACCAGATCGGCGTGGAGGTCTTCAATATCGACGGCCCGGACATCGATGCCGAGCTGATCGTGCTCACCTGGCGCCTGTGGGGCCTGCTCGGCATCCGCGACGCGGTGACCCTGGAACTCAACAGCCTGGGCACCAGCGAGGCGCGCGCACGTTACCGCGACGCCCTGGTCGATTACCTTTCGGCACGCGCCGAGCGGCTCGACGAGGACAGCCGCCGCCGTCTGGCCAGCAATCCGCTGCGCATCCTCGATTCCAAGGTGGCCGAGACCCAGGCCCTGCTGGTCGACGCACCGAAGCTGGCGGACTATTTGGACGAGGAATCGCGCGTGCATTTCGAGGGGCTGAAGGCCCGTCTCGACGCCGCCGGAATTCCCTACGTGATCAATCCCAAGCTGGTGCGCGGCCTCGACTACTACAGCAAGACCGTGTTCGAGTGGGTCACCGACAAGCTCGGCGCCCAGGGCACCGTCTGCGCCGGCGGCCGCTACGACGGCCTGGTCGAGCAGATGGGCGGCAAGCCGACGCCGGGCGTGGGCTTCGCCATGGGCATCGAGCGTCTGGTGCTGCTGATCGAGACCCTGGACCAGGTGCCGGCGGAGATTGCCCGCCAGGTCGACCTGTACCTGTGCGCCTTCGGCGAGCCGGCCGAACTGGCCGCCCTGGCCCTGGCCGAGCGCCTGCGCGATCAATTGCCGGGGCTGCGTCTGCAGCTCAACGCCGGCGGCGGCAGCTTCAAGAGCCAGTTGAAGAAGGCCGACAAGAGCGGCGCGCTGTACGCCCTGGTCATGGGTGAAGACGAACTGGCCCGGCAAGTGGTAGGTTGCAAGCCGCTGCGCGACGACAGCGAACAACAGAACATTGCCTGGGCGGCCCTGGCCGAACACCTGGCAGCCCGTATTTAACAGGTAGTTTTCTCAACGACCTGTCATGGGGTCGAGCGATAGGAGTATTGGGGTGGTTTCGCGTACCGATGAAGAAGAGCTGGCGGTCATCAAGGACTGGTGGCAGCGCAACGGCAAACCCTTGCTGACCGGCGGCGTGCTGGCCCTGGTGGTGGTGTTCGGCTGGCAGGGCTGGCAGAAGTACCAGAGCAACCAGGCGCAGGGCGCCTCGCAGATCTACCAGCAACTGCTGGAGACCGCGCTGAACCCGGCTGGCGAGCCCGACGCGGCGAAGGTCGCCGAGCTGGCCGGTAAGCTCAACAACGAATATGCCGGCAGCCACTACGCGCAGTACGGCAGCCTGTTCGTCGCCAAGGTGGCGGTCGAGGCGGGCAAGCTGGACGACGCCGCGGCGGCGCTGCAGGGCGTGCTCGACAAGCCGGCCGATGCCACCCTGGGCGAACTGGCGCGGCAGCGCCTGGCCCGCGTGCTGGCCGCGCAGGACAAGGCCGAGGAGGCCCTGGCGCTGCTCGCCGGCGAAGCCGATACGGCCTTCCTGGCCAGCCGCGAAGAGCTCAGGGGCGACCTGCTGGTGCAGCTGGGGCGTACCGACGAGGCGCATGCCGCTTACCAGAAGGCCAAGGCGGCCCTGGCCGAGGACGCCGCCGTCGGTGGCCTGCAGATGAAGCTGGACGACCTGGCAAAAGGGGATGCGTGACGTGATGCGTTGGAAGAATGCCGCACTGCTGGCCCTGGCCGTACTGGCCGTGGGTTGCAGCAGCAATAGCAAGAAGGAACTGCCGCCGGCCGAACTGACCAAGTTCGACGAGGAAGTCGAACTGCGCACCGAGTGGAGCCGCTCCATTGGCGAAGGCCAGGGCGAGACCTTCAACATGCTGGTGCCGGCCATCGACGGCGAGGTGATCTACGCCGCCGACGTCGAAGGCCTGGTTATGGCCCTGGACCGCATGAGCGGCAAGGTGATCTGGCGCAAGAAACTGGACATTCCGGTATCCGGCGCGGTCGGCGCCGGCTACGGCCAGGTGCTGCTGGGCACGCTGAAGGGCGAGGTGATCGCCCTGGATGCCAGCTCCGGTGAGGAGCAGTGGCGTTCGCGGGTGACCAGCGAAGTGCTGGCGGCCCCGGCGAGCAACGGCGACGTGGTCGTGGTGCAGACCCAGGACGACCGCCTGATCGCCTTCGACGCCGATACCGGCAGCCAGCGCTGGATCTTCGAGAACACCCCGGCGGTGCTGACCCTGCGCGGCACCGGTAGCCCGCTGGTGACCAACCGCCTGGTGGTGGCCGGTCTGTCCAGCGGCAAGGTGATCGCGGTGGATGCCCAGCGCGGCCTGCCGGTGTGGGAGCAGCGCGTGGCCATTCCCCAGGGCCGTTCCGAGCTGGAGCGAGTGGTGGATATCGACGGCGGCCTGCTGCAGTCCGGCGGCACCGTCTATGCCGTGAGCTACCAGGGCCGCGTCGCCGCGCTGGACCTGGAGAGCGGCCGCATACTCTGGCAGCGCGAGGCGTCCAGTTCGGTGAACGTGGCGCAGGGCTTCGGCAACGTCTATGTCAGCCTGGCCAACGGCGCCGTGGAAGGCATCGACGAGCGCAGCGCCTCGGCGCTGTGGAGCAACGATGCCCTGGCCCGTCGCCAGCTGTCGGCGCCCGAGGTGTTCTCCAGCTACGTCGCGGTTGGCGACCTGGAAGGCTACCTGCACCTGCTGAGCCAGGTGGACGGCCGCTTCGTCGGTCGCGAGCGCATCGACAGCGCCGGCCTGCGCGCCCGTCCGCTGGTGGTGGGCGACTGGCTGTATGCCTTCGGTAACGGCGGCAAGCTGGTGGCGCTGACCATCAAGTGAACCGGCTATGCTGCCAGGTGATCCTGGCGGCAGCCTGAAACATTCCGGCCGCTGCCCGTGCAGCGGCCTTTGCATTTTATGAAATAACCTAGTGGAGAGCCTGATGGTTCCCGTAATAGCCCTGGTGGGCCGGCCCAATGTCGGCAAGTCCACGCTCTTCAACCGCCTGACCCGCAGCCGCGACGCCATAGTCGGCGACCTCTCCGGTCTGACCCGCGACCGCCAGTACGGCGAGGCGAAGTGGCAGGGGCGCACCTATATCGTGATCGACACCGGCGGTATCTCCGGTGACGAGGAAGGCATCGACGCGAAGATGGCCGAACAGTCGCTGCAGGCCATCGAAGAGGCCGATGCCGTGCTGTTCCTGGTGGACGCGCGCGCCGGCATGACCGCCTCCGACCAGATGATCGGTGAGCACCTGCGCCGGCGTAACAAGCAGAGCTTCCTGGTGGTGAACAAGGTCGACAACCTCGACGTCGACCTGGCCCGCGCCGAGTTCAGCCCCATGGGCCTGGGCGAGCCGCTGGCGATCGCCAGCGCCCATGGTCGCGGCATCACCCAGATGCTCGAAGCCGTGCTCGGCGCCTTCCCCAAGGATGCCGGCGAGCCGGAAGAGGGCGGCGAAGAGGAAGAGGTGCAGCAAGGCCAGGAGGCCAAGCGCATTCCCGGGCCGAGCGAGAAGGACGGCATCAAGCTGGCCATCATCGGCCGGCCCAACGTCGGCAAGTCGACCCTGGTCAACCGCATGCTCGGCGAAGAGCGGGTCATCGTCTACGACCAGGCCGGCACCACGCGCGACAGCATCTATATCCCCTTCGAGCGCGACGACGAGAAGTACACCCTGATCGACACCGCCGGCGTGCGCCGCCGCGGCAAGATCTTCGAGGCGGTGGAAAAGTTCTCGGTGGTCAAGACGCTGCAGGCGATTCAGGACTCCAACGTGGTGGTGTTCGTCATGGACGCCCGCGAAGGGGTGGTCGACCACGACCTCAACCTGCTCGGCTTCGTCCTGGAAAGCGGCCGCGCGCTGGTCATCGCCTTGAACAAGTGGGACGGCATGGACCAGGGGCAGAAGGATTACGTCAAGACCGAGCTGGAGCGCCGGCTGTTCTTCGTCGACTTCGCCGATATCCACTTCATCTCGGCGCTGCACGGCACCGGCGTCGGCCACCTGTACAAGTCGGTGCAGGCCTCGTTCCAGTCGGCCATCGCCCGCTGGCCGACCAGCCGCCTGACGCAGATTCTCGAGGATGCCGTCAGCGACCATGCGCCGCCCCTGGTCAACGGCCGCCGCATCAAGCTGCGCTATGCCCACCTCGGCGGCGCCAACCCGCCGCTGATCGTGATCCACGGCAACCAGGTCGACGCGGTGCCGCGCGCCTATACCCGTTACCTGGAGAACACCTACCGCCGCGTGCTCAAGCTGGTCGGCACGCCGATCCGCATCGAGTACAAGGGCGGCGAGAACCCCTACGAGGGCAACAAGAACACCCTCACCGACCGTCAGGTGAACAAGAAGCGCCGCCTGATGAGCCACCACAAGAAGGCCGAGAAGAAGCGCAAGGACAAGCGCAAGTAAGCGCCGCCGCCCTGCCCGCCGCCGCTTGGCGGCGGGCAGGGCATAAGCTTCTTCCCGCTTTTCATAAGCCCTGCTGCTGCCCTTGGCACCGGGCATCGGCTATCCTCGCGGCTTGCTCAAGCCCCCGCAGGAAGTCGCGATGCTCGCCAGCAAACTGCCCAACGTCGGCACCACCATCTTCACCCGCATGTCCCAGCTCGCCGCGGACGTCGGCGCGCTCAACCTGTCCCAGGGCTTTCCCGACTTCGACGGCCCGCAGGCGCTGCGCGAGGCGGTGGCGCGCCATGTGCTGGAGGGGCGCAACCAGTACTGCCCGATGACCGGCCTGCCGGCGCTGCGTCAGCAGGTGGCGGCCAAGATCGCCCGCAGCTACGGCGTGCAGCGCGATGTCGACAGCGAGATCACCATCACCCCCGGCGCCACCGAGGCGATCTTCTGCGCGGTGCAGGCGCTGATCCATCCGGGCGACGAGGCCATCGTCCTCGACCCCTGCTACGACAGCTACGAGCCCTCGGTGGAGCTGGCCGGCGGGCGCTGCGTGCACGTGCCGCTGGCGTTGCCGGACTTCGCCGTGGACTGGCAGCGCCTGGCCGATGCCATCACCCCGCGCACCCGGCTGATCTTCCTCAACTCGCCGCACAATCCCAGCGGCGCGCTGCTCACCCGCGCCGACCTGGACCGCCTGGCCGCACTGATTCGCGGCCGCGACATCCATATCGTCAGCGACGAGGTCTACGAGCACCTGATCTACGACGGCGTGCGCCATGCCAGTGTGCTGGCCCACGAAGAACTCTATGCTCGCGCCTTCGTGGTCAGCTCCTTCGGCAAGACCTACCACGTCACCGGCTGGAAGACCGGCTACGTGGTGGCACCGCCGGCGCTCACCGCCGAACTGCGCAAGATCCACCAGTACGTGAACTTCTGCGGGGTGACCCCGCTGCAGCACGCGCTGGCCGACTTTATGGCCGCCTGTCCCGAGCATGTCGAGCAGTTGCCGGCCTTCTACCAGGCCAAGCGCGACCTGTTCTGCGACCTGCTGGCCGGTTCGCGCTTCAGCTTCCGCCGCGCCCCCGGCACCTATTTCCAGCTGGTCGACTACTCGGCGATTCGCCCCGAGCTTGACGACGTGGCCATGGCCGAATGGCTGACCCGCGAGCACGGCGTGGCGGCGATTCCGGTATCGGTGTTCTACCAGAGCCCGCCGGCGGACCTGCGTCTGGTGCGCTTCTGCTTCGCCAAGCGCGAGGACACCCTGCGCCAGGCCGCGGAAAAGCTCTGCGCGGTCTAGACGTGCGTAGGGTGGGCATGGCCAAGCCTGGTCCACCTGGCAATTGCAATGGCGGACAAGCCTTCGGGGCATCCGCCGCCACGGCTATCGAGGCCTTGAGATGAACGACAAACCCGATCTCGCACTGGCGCTGGTCCAGACCCGCCTGGCCTGGCACGACCCGGCCGCCAACCGCGCGCATTTCCAGGCGCTGCTGGCGCAGGCGCGCGGCGCCGACCTGGTGATACTGCCGGAGATGTTCTCCACCGGCTTTTCCATGGAGTCCGCCGCCCTGGCCGAACCCGAGGACGGCCCGACCACCAGCTGGCTGCGCGAACAGGCGCGTACCCTCGGCGCGACGATCTGCGGCAGCCTGATCATCCAGGCCGCCGACGGCAGCTACCGCAACCGCCTGCTCTGGGCGCGTCCGGACGGCTCGCTGGCGCACTACGACAAGCGCCATCTGTTTCGCATGGCCGGTGAGCACAAGCATTACGCCGCCGGCACCGAGCAGGTGCTGCTGGAATTGAAGGGCTGGCGGGTGCGTCCGCTGATCTGCTACGACCTGCGTTTCCCGGTGTGGAGCCGCGATGCCGGCGGCACCGACCTGCTGCTCTACACAGCCAACTGGCCGGCGGCGCGGCGCCTGCACTGGAACCGCCTGCTGCCGGCGCGGGCCATCGAGAACCTGTGCTACGTCACGGCGGTGAACCGCATCGGCGAGGATGGCAAGGGCCATGCCTATGCCGGTGACTCGCAGGTGCTGGATTTTCAGGGCGAGCCGCTGCTGGCGGCCGAGGCCGGCGACGGGGTGTTTCGCGTGACCCTCAATGCCGGCGAACTGGCCGCCTACCGCGAACGCTTCCCGGCGCATCTGGATGCCGACGATTTCGCACTCAAGTAGCCCGGATGCAATCCGGGAGCAGTGTGATGACGTCCAGCGCCGCCCCGGATTGCATCCGGGCTACTGGTAAGAAAAAACGCCGGGCAGTGCCCGGCGTTGTTCGTCTTGCTTCTGGCGCGATCAGGCGGCCTGTGCCTCGGCCTGGCTCAGGGCGCGGTTCAGCGCGCTGAACAGGGCGCGGAAGCTGGCCGTGGTCAGGTTCTCGTCGATGCCGATGCCGTGCAGGGCGCGGCCGCCATTGACGCGCAGCTCGATATAGGCCGCGGCCTTGGCATTGGTGCCGGCGCCGATGGCGTGCTCGCTGTAGTCCATGATCTCCACGGCCACCGGCAGGCCGGCCACCAGAGCCTCCAGCGGGCCCTTGCCGATGCCGCGCCAGTGCTGGCTTTCGCCAGCGCTGAGCACTTCCACGTCGACCGCGCTGGTGCCGTTCTCTTCCTGCAGGCGGTGGCCTTTCAGGGCGTAGGGCGCACTGGCCTGCAGGTACTCGGACTCCAGCAGCTGGTAGATCTGCGCCGCGGTCATTTCCAGGCCGAGGCGGTCGGTCTCGCGCTGCACCACCTGGCTGAACTCGATCTGCATGCGCCGCGGCAGGTTGATGCCGTATTCCTGTTCGAGCAGGAAGGCGATGCCGCCCTTGCCGGACTGGCTGTTGACCCGGATCACCGCCTCGTAGTCGCGGCCGATATCGGCCGGGTCGATCGGCAGGTAGGGCACTTCCCAGACCGCATCGGCCTGCTGCTGGGCGAAGCCCTTGCGGATCGCATCCTGGTGCGAGCCGGAGAAGGCGGTATGCACCAGGTCGCCGGCATAGGGGTGGCGCGGGTGCACCGGAATCTGGTTGCAGTCCTCGACCACCTTGCGCACCGCGTCGATGTCGGAGAAGTCCAGCTGCGGGTCGACGCCTTGGGTGTAGAGGTTCAGCGCCAGGGTCACCAGGCAGACGTTGCCGGTGCGCTCGCCGTTGCCGAACAGGCAGCCCTCGACGCGGTCGGCGCCGGCCATCACCGCCAGCTCCGAGGCGGCGACGCCGGTGCCGCGGTCGTTATGGGTGTGCACGCTGATCAGCACGCTGTCACGGCGGTCGATATGGCGGCCGAACCATTCGATCTGGTCGGCGTAGTTGTTCGGCGTGGCGCACTCGACGGTGGCCGGCAGGTTGAGGATCAGTTTGCTGGCCGGGGTCGGCTGGAACACCGCGATCACCGCGTTACACACCTCGACGGCGAAATCGGTCTCGGTCGAGCTGAACACCTCGGGCGAATACTCGAAGCCCCACTGGGTCTCCGGCTGCGCGGCAGCCAGGCGCTTGATGGTCTGGCCGGCGGCCACGGCGATGGCCTTGACCCCGGCCTTGTCCTGGTTGAAGACGATCTTGCGGAAGCTCGGCGCGCAGGCGTTGTAGTAGTGGACGATGGCGCGCTTGGCGCCCTTGAGCGACTCGAAGGTGCGTTCGATAAGGTCGTCGCGCGCTTGGGTCAGCACCTGGATGGTGACGTCGTCGGGAATGTGGCCGCCTTCGATCAGCTCGCGGACGAAGTCGAAGTCGGTCTGCGAGGCGGAGGGGAAGCCCACTTCGATTTCCTTCAGGCCCACGCCCACCAGGCACTTGAAGAAGCGCATCTTCTTCTCGGCATCCATCGGCTCGATCAGCGACTGGTTGCCGTCGCGCAGGTCGGTGGACAGCCAGATCGGCGCGCGGTCGATGATCTTGTCCGGCCAGGTGCGGTCGGGCAACTGGATCTGGGTGAAGGGACGGTACTTCTGCGACGGGTCTTTGAGCATGGTCATGGCGAAATCCTTGGAGCGGCAGCGAAAGGGGGGGCGGCGAGCGGATTCAGCCACGCAGTCGCGGGCTGACCAGACGCAGGCAGGCGTGCTGTCGCTGGAGAATGAGGGTATGGGCGTCGTTCATGAGGCCAACCCTAATGCGCGAGGGTAAAGATGGCAAGCTGGCTGTGAAAAACGCCGTTTTGTTGCGTATGGCATTGGATGGCGAGATTTTATTGCCGGTATCTGGCGTTATCGCGTGAGGTATTGCCTGGCGCGTTGTCCGGCAGGCCGAGGCTGCGCGGCGGCCCCATCAGGCGTAGTCTGGTAACTGGCCTGGGGCCTGGTTGCGCCGAACGCGACGGCCCCGCGAGAATCCGGCGTCTCGGCCGGGAGGAGGCATGTCATGGCCAGATTCAGCGCACTCATCGCCTTGTCCCTTGCCTTGGCGCTCGGCGCCTGTGCGCAGCGGCCGGCGCCGGAAGCGCTGCCGCTGGACGAACGCCTGCAGCAGCTCGGCTATCGCCAGGGCGAGTCGCTGCGCAGCGTGTTGCGCCACGACCTCGACGGCTGGCAGTACCTGGACAAGCAGCACCTGCTGTTCGGCCGCGGCCCGGGGCGGGCCTATCTGGTGAGTTTCACCCGGCCCTGCAACAACCTGAACTTCTCCAGCCTGCTCAGCTACCGCACCACCCTCGGCATGCTGACTCCGCTGGATCACATCCTGGTGCATGACCAGGGTGGCTTTGCCGAGCCCTGCCTGATCGACGAGATCCATGCCCTGGAGCGGATCGCCCGGCATTAGCAGGCTGTTGAAAAACTACCTGCGTTGGCAATCCAGCGTTAAAAACGGCCTCGCGTGCGAGCCCAGTCAAAATGCTCATTTACAGCTCGTAAACTCCGCTTTTGATTCGCTGCGCTCACCCCTTCGGGGCCAGCCTACGGCTGTTACTGCGCTACGCTGCGTTTCGGCCGTTTTTGCCTTGTCTTGCCTGCCTCGCCTACGTTTTTCAACGGCCTGCTCGCGCCGATCAGGGGGTGAAGGCGCCGATAAAGATCGCCGGGTCGACCCGTGCGTCGTTGAGGCTGACGTTCCAGTGCAGGTGCGGCCCGGTGGCGCGGCCGGTGGCGCCGACCTTGCCGATATGGCCGCCGCGGGCGATCTCCTCGCCGAGCTTCACGTCGATCTCCGACAGGTGGCAGAACATGCTGATCAGACCCTGCCCGTGGTCGAGGAACACCGTCTTGCCGTTGAAGAAGTAGTCGCCGATCAGGATCACCTCGCCGGCCGCCGGCGCCTTGATCGACGTGCCGCGATTGGCGGCGAAATCCAGGCCCGAGTGCGGGTTGCGCTCCTCGCCGTTGAAGAAGCGGCGCAGGCCGAAGGGGCTGGACAACGGGCCGTTGACCGGTCGGTCGAACAGCAGGTTGCTCGGCTGGCGCGCGCTGAAGCGCTGGTAGGCGCGGGTCTGCTCAGCCAGTTCGCGCTCGATGCGTTTGAGATTCTCGGCGTTGGGGCTGACCTGCTGTTGGTTCTTGATGTTGATGCGCTGTTCGCGATAGTGCTTGGCGCCGACCTGGAAGCTGTGTGGCCGGCCGTCGACTGCCAGCTGCTGGGCGCCGGGTTTGACCGTCAGCGGGATGCCGACTATGGCGATCCAGCGCTGGCCGTCCTCGCGGATGGTCAGCACCGGCTTGTCCTGGTAGCGCACCTTTGGCGCGCTGGCGGCGTCGCCGAGATCGAGCACGGCGACGCCGCCGGGCACCGGCTTGTTCAGCAGGCGGGTGATAAAGCCTTCGGCCTGCGCGGGCAGGGCGAAGGCGGTGAACAGAAGGAACGCGATCAGGCGCATGCGGCTATCCCTGGGGTGGATCGGCGCGCGTCGCTGATCCACCCGGCAAAAGGTCAATCGAGCAGCGACAGCGTCGCCGGTTGAATATGGTTGTCCTCGACCCGCACATCCAGTTCGCCCTCGCCCAGGCGGGCCTTGAGGCGTTGCCCCGGGCGAGTCTGGGCGGCGCTGCGCACGGCCTGACCGCGCTCGTCGAGGAGGATGCTGTAGCCGCGGCCGAGGGTGGCCAGCGGGCTGACGATCTGCAGTTGCGCAGCCAGCGCGCCCAGTTGCTGGCGCTGGCTGCGCAACTGGCCCTGCATGGCGCGCGGCAGGCGCGCGGCCAGGCC